>CAZXUP010000013.1:0-14585 GCA_964643815.1 uncultured Vampirovibrionales bacterium | reverse complement strand
ACGGAGCGGAAAGAAAACGAACGCGCCCTGAGAAAGAGTGAATTGCGTTGGTATCAACTGGCCAATGCGACCCCCAGTTTTATCTGGGTATCGCGACAAGATGGCTGGCTGAGCTATGCCAACGACCAGTGGTGCAAGCATACCGGATTAACGCAGGAAGAATCGTGCGGTTATGGATGGAGAAATGCCATTCATCCGGATGATTTGGAGCGGATTGCCCATGTTTGGGATACACCGAACGAAGACGGCAGTTTTGATGCCGTTGAGCTTCGTTATCAAACCACAAGCGGTGCTTACCGCTGGTTGCTGGCCCGGGCTTATCCCATCCGTGATCAGGATGGCAATATTACGGAAGTCTATGGCGTCAGTACAGATATTCAAGATTTGAAAGAAGCGCAGGCAACCTTGAAAGAAAGCGAGGAGCATTGGCGCCATTTGGTCAACACCGTGCCGGTTGCAGTCTGGACGAATGATTCTCAGGCGCGGCTGACATACTCGAATGATCGTATGTTTACGTATACAGGGCTTACGGAGGAAGAGTTTGCCGATCCGGATTGGCCTCGAGGCATCTTTCATCCCGATGATTACGAACCTGTCTGGGGATCCTGGCTTAAGGCGGTTGCTGAAGGCACTCCATATGAAGTTGAATTACGATATAGAGAGAAGGGAGGACAAAAATATCGTTGGGCGATGACGCGGGCGATTCCGGTGCGGGATGAAAATGGCGCTGTGCAAGCGTGGTATGGCACAACAACGGATATCGACGACCTGAAGCAGACCCAGCAGGCCTTGGAAGAAAGCAGATCCCAGTGGGAGCAGTTGGCTAACTCCATACCCGCTTTGGTCTGGACAGCTTCCCCGGATGGCAGACTGACTTTTCAGAATAAGAAGTGGGAAGAGGAATTTGCTTTACCTGTGGAAAAAGCTTTAGGCTTCGGCTGGCTGGACGTGTTGCATCCCGATGATCGGGAGAGGGCCCGAAAAGCCTGGGAGAATACGTATAAGCATGGAGCCCCGTACCAAAACGAGGTGCGTTACCTGAATAAACATGGAGAATACCGCTGGCTGTTTGCCAGAGCCACACCAGTCCTTGATTCGGAAGGCCGGGTTGTGGTCTGGTATGGCACCTGCATGGATGTTCATGACCTGAAAGTGGCTCAGGATACTATCACGGAAAGCGAAGAACGCTTCCGAACCATGGCCGAGTCATCGCCTTTGATGATCTGGATGAGTGATGAGACCGCGGCCCTGACGTATACAAACCAACATTGGCGACAGTTTACCGGTCGCGATTTTGATGAAATGGATGCCGGAAGACGCTTTGAAGGTTGGGACAAACTAGTGCACCCCGATGACATTGACAGGGTGCTCCAACGACACAAAGACGCCGTGTTGGCGCATCAACCCTTTGAGCAGGAATTTCGACTCCTCCGTTATGACGGAGAGTACCGCTGGGTTATTGCATCCGGTGGCCCGCGCTTTACCAATGAGGGCAAATTTTTGGGCTTTACCGGTTCTTTTATTGATATTACGGAACGCAAAGAAGTGCAGCATCTGCTGGAAGAGAGCAAGGAGAACTGGCGTCAGTTGACCAACTCGATTCCGGCCATTGTCTGGTTGAGCGACCCGCAAGGCAACAGGACGTATTTCAATGACCAGCTGTACAAAGAAACCGGTATAACCAGCGAGGAAGGCCTGGGGGATGGCTGGCTCAAAATCGTCCATCCCGATGATCGGGAACGCGGCTTGTTGTTTTGGCAAAATGCGATCCGGAAAGAGATGCCGTATGAAATCGAATTGCGTTATCGAAACAAAGATGGCGATTACCGTTGGCATTATTCCCGTGGCTTGCCTATTCGTAATAGCCATGGAAAAGTGACGGCATGGTGTGGCACGACGCTGGATATTCATGATCTGAAAGAGGCTCAACATGCGGTGGCCGAGAGTGAGGAACGCTTTCGAACCATGGCGAACGCCATTCCGGCGGCCATCTGGATTGCGCGTGCTGAGGATGCCTATGTGATTTATCATAATGACCAATGGCAGACCATGACTGGCCAACCACAAGAAGAAGCGCTTGGGTACAGTTGGGGCAGTATTATTCATCCTGAAGATTGGGAAAGAACGCTTGCAGCTTGGTCTCATGCTGCTCAAAACGAAACCATTTACGAGGTGGAAAACCGTTATTTAAGCGCCAGCGGAGAGTATCGCTGGGTGATTACGCGAGCGGTGCCAGTTCGGGATGCGCAGGGTAACCTGCTGCTTTATGCCACCTCGCTGGATATTGATGACTTGAAAAAAGCCCAGCAGGCTGTCATTGAAAGCGAAGAGCGTTTCCGAATGATGGCCGAGGCCGCCAGATTTATGATTACCACAATCAATCCTGCTGCTGAGCCAATTTACATGAACAAGGCCTGGTTCGAATTTACGGGGTATAGCATGGAAGAAGTTGCAAAAGCAGGCTGGATGAAATTGCTGGTGCATCCGAATGATTGGGTGAGGATAGAATCGTTGATACAAGAAAAATTTGCGCTCAGAGAGCCATTTGATATGGAATTGCGTATGAGGCGCTATGATGGTCAATACCGCTGGATTTATACGCTTGCGGCTCCGCGCTTTTCTTCTTCGGGAGAATTTGTGGGTTATATTTCATCAAACCTGGACATTACCGAACGCAAAGAAGCCGAAGAGGCCCTGCAGGATTACGCAACCCGGCTGGAGCGCAGCAACAAGGAGCTGGAGCATTTTGCCGTTATTGCTTCCCACGACTTGCAAGCACCCTTGCGAAAAGTGCAGTTTTTCAGCGATGTGCTGAAGGAATCCGCGGCGGGACAGTTGAATATGGAAAGCCTGGACTACCTGGAGCGTATGCAGCGGGCAGCGGGGCGCATGCAAAATCTGATCGATGACCTGCTCGATCTCTCACGCGTTATTCGCCGGGGCAAGCCATTTGAAGAAATGTCACTGAGCGACATGATGCCGGGTGTTCTGGATGAAGTGTACGAGCAGATGAAAGCGTCGCATGGCCGGGTTGAAGTCGGTAACATGATCGACATGGTGGGTGATTCAAGCCAGATCCGACAACTGTTGCAAAACCTGATCGAAAATGGTTTAAAGTTCCACCGTCCGGATGTGCCGCCCATTGTCAAAGTCAATTCCCGGATTCTCAACAGCCATGAACTTGAGATTACGGTGGAGGACAACGGTATCGGTTTCAAAGAAGAATACTCGGAGCAGATTTTTGAGACGTTCCGCCGTCTGCATAGCGAAAACGCCTATCCGGGCACGGGGATTGGTCTTTCCCTGGTCAAAAAGATTGTCGAGCGTCATGGAGGACGAATCGAAGTCCAGAGCGAGGAAGGTGTTGGCAGCCTGTTCAGAATCATCTTGCCCATACTGCCGTCGGGGAAATACAAAGCAGAGTAGACGATAACAGAAAAGCCCTCCCGTCCCGCTGAAAGAGAACGAAAGGGCTTTCTGTCTGGAGTGGGGGTTCCTACACGCCAATCCGTAGCGGTTCGGGTTCCGGCAATGCAATCACCCGGCTTGTGGGCTGAGGAATCACCGATCGCGGGAAATCCCGTCCGCGTTCCGCATAGTGCCTTTCCACCTGCTTCGCTTCGAAGGCTTCGATGATGAACTGTTGCGCTGCATCCACATCAAAGGGCTTGCAGCTAAACAGGTCAAAAAAGAAGTAATCCTTCTCGGTGAACGAGTGGAACGACAGGTGAGACTCCGCAATCACGACAATGCCCGTGACGCCTTTGTCCTCGGGAATCAGGCCCGAGTACGGAAAGACATACGGCTGTGTGATCTTGGTCATCCCGATGCGTTCGGGCAGCGTATTCAGCACGTCGAACACATAGGCGACATCACCAATCTTCTCCAGATTGCATTGACTACAATCCAGCATCAGATGTGGCCCGAAGCCTTGCGCTTCCGATGTGTTCTTCATGGTGGATGTTGCTTTAGGGCGGTTCAAGAGTTTGCTCATGCCACACCTCCTTTCGCCAGCAGGGGCTGGGGTTGCAATTGGGCCGTCCGGCTTTCCAGACGCGCCTTGATGTGATCCAGGTTGCCGCGTTTCAGCATCTGGATTTCCGCATGCTGGGCCGCCAGTTTGTCCTTCAGGTACTCGTACGCCGCCAGCGAATCGATATCGTCGCCGCAGGTGTAGAGATCGACGGAAGCGTAGCCGTACTCCGGCCAGGTGTGAATGGCGAGGTGTGATTCGGAAATCACCACCACGCCGCTGACCCCATACGGCTCAAACCGGTGAAAGCTCGACTGGACGATTGTGGCGCCACAGACGCGGGCGGCTTCGTTCATGTGCCCCTCAATCCCGGCCACATCATCCAATGCCTCGGAGTTGCAATTGTAGAACTCAACGAGCATGTGATGACCCAAAACGTTTTTCATGGCAAAAATTCCTATCTTAAAGCGGTGACACAGTGTGATGCGATGAATGCGCACACGCTCCACAATAGGGATGTTCAGGGTGTCACTGCCGGAAAATAACTCCGGGGGAAGGTGTGATGAGTGACGGCGAACGAGGCTAGAGCGCAGGCGCAAGCGTCATGCTGGCACTGGAATCATCCGGGGAACTGCCGCCATCAAACAGGAAACGAAGCAGAAAGGTTTTGAAGAACCGGCTGGCGCCTTCGCTGGCGAACACCCGGCTTAAAAATTCCATCGCGTGAGAACTGGCGCGGCTTTTTATTTTGGCCTTGTAGTTGGGCACAAAATACTGGTGCAGCGGAATACGCGCCTCTTCCTGGGGAGGAACGGGCGAAGCAGTAGCGATTATCGATACTTTCTTCCCTGTCACTGGCGCATGCCTCTTTTTTATACGCTGACGCTGCAACTGGATACCACCATCGAACTGAACAGTATGTCAGATAGTCGTCATTATGACATATATTTCTCAAAAGTGTTCCAAAAGTTCAGCAATTTCTTAATGTTGTGGAAAACCGGCAAAAGCTGTTTTATGACTCAAATGCGGGGGTGAGTCGTGCTGAATCTGCCGCCAAAATCCGTTCAATCCGCTGGAAAACCTCGTGATGCAAGGCCAGCGTCAGATGGTCGATATCGGGATCGTCAATGATGTGGTTGATGACACTGCTGGAACTATCGGCGGCGGCCTCCAGCAAGCCTTTGCGGAAATGCACCATAAAATCCCAGACGGTCAGCAGATTATGGCAAACCACTTCGGTGGAGTGCCGGACGAGGTTGAGATTGGCCTGAATCAACTCATCAAACACCGGTGGCACCGGCTTGCCCGGATGACGGGGAATCCAGAGGTTCTTGAGCTGCTGTACGCCCTCTGCGCCCAAAAAACCCGTTCCTAGCGAAATCAGGTTCTGGATGGAGGTGGCGGGTTTATTGCTATCAATGGTTTCTAACGCATAATGCGCTACAAGCCCGCCCAGACAATGGCCGACAATATTGACCTTGACGGCGTCGCACTTCTGCTTGAGCTTTTCCACCTCGGCCCTGACGGCTTCGGCAGAGGCGGAAACCGTTGCAAAACCGTTTTGAGGGAGCGCCATGACGGACACGTTATAGCCTTTTTGGGTGAAATACCCGTACATTTCGCGGAAGAAAACCGGCGGTGTGTTAAGGCCAGGCACAATTAAAAGGGGCAAATGACTACTTTCCGGGTGAACCGGCTCTTCCATGGGCGGAAGCTCATTGACCGCAAAGCATCCCTGGCGCTGAAGCGCGTAATAGTCTTGTCGGGCCAGCTTGCTGACATGGGCAATACGCCGAATGGCGCCGAAATAAGTCATCATGAAGGCGCTCAGGTCATCAATCCGGCGGCGGTTGGCGGGGCTAATGAAGTCGCTGTTGAAATAGTCCTGGATATTCTTGATTTCAAGCTCGGTGAGGCGACGGTGAATCGGATCGAGCTTCATCAGGGCAATTGCCAACATACTGCCCACAGTGGAATACATCCACGGAATAGGGTGCTTTTCAAATACGGCTGATTTCAAAGTGGGTTTCTTTCTGCCGCCCCGGCCATACAGCAACTCTTCTTATTATAAACCAACAGTAATGAATGGACAGGTTTGGAAAACGTGAAATCGTGTAGGCACAGTACAGTCTCTCGGCTGCTATTAAGCACGCCAGCTCTTTTTAGGACGGTTGCGCTTGCCGGGCGCTTCCGAATAAAGCGTCGCCCAGCCAGCTTCTTTTAGGGCTTTCATACGGAGCGGATCATCGTCAGGCAGAATCGCTACGGCCTGATTGAGGTGTTTTAATGCCTGTTTCATTTGTCCTTGATGCTTATACAGATCTCCCAGAGCAATATGCGCCCTGGCTTCTTGTTGTGGAGACAGAGATGGCGTCCTGATTAATGCCTTGTAGATCTCCTTTGCGAGAGGATAATAGGGTTTTTCAGCGTCTTGGAAGATTCGCGCTGAAAAAAGCCAGTTTTCAGCCGCTTGCGGGTTGATATTTTCCAGTGCTTCCTGAATGTCTTCAACCGTTGTCAGCTTTAGGCGCTTTAAGAATGCCGTCACTTCCAGCGTTCCTGGTCTTTCTGGTAGCGATGGTAAGCTACGTCTGCTGGCCTCATCTTGTGGCTGGGCATTGGATGAGTCTGGAAATGTCTCTCTGCCAGAGAAACGAATTGGAGGTAAAGCTTTAGAGACGTAGGATACAGAGGGCAGGGTGGTGGGCATAAGACAAAAATCCTCTTTGAGAAACACCATTCAGACCAGAAACTTCCTTCACTAAAAGTCCTCAAGCTGCAGAATTGCCTTTTGAGAAATATTGTTATTGCGAGGCGTTACAAAACCAAGCAATCCTGTCTCGATTTAACGCGTGTACAGAAACCAATCCGTGTCTTCCAGGTAGGTGACGTTGGGATAGAGCGCCTTCAGGTAGTTTTTGGCCTGTTGCAGGCCGCGCTCGTTATTGGCCCGGTTCCGAAACAGCCAGACTCGCTTGTATGGGGCCAGTTGCGCTTTGTCAGGCAGGGCTGGCCGCTCTCCCCGGTAGTCGCTGATCCAGTACAGCATGGGTTGTTTGGGTCGGGTTTGCACGATGTACCAGGCTGCCAGATTGGGCGCACCCATGGGGCCGTTCACGAAAACCAAATCACCGGGTTGGGCGTTTTGCGCCATGTAAGCCAGCTTGCCGCGCACATCCTTTTTGTTGTGCTCATCCCGAAACGGCGATGGCGACCAGACATTCGCCAGTGAAAGCACCATCATGAGTCCGGCAAGCCCTTTCACCCATTGGGCTTTTCCTGCCTCTGCAAGCATGTTTAAGCCCAGCCCGAGACAGATGGCCACGGCAGGGCTGATGAGCAGGACATAACGATCAATCACCGAGGTGTGGGTTTCCTTCAGCAGGTCGTAGCCGATTTGCAGCAGCATCGGCACGAACAGCCACATCAGCAGAAAGCCCGCGTTGCGAAAACGATTTTCGTTCTGCCGGATAAAAGATTGGAACAAAAAACAGCCAAGCAGCAAGACCGTGATTGGAATATAAAATACGCGTTCCAGACGGTTATCCCCGGCAACCACCACCAAGGGCTGCCAAACCAGAACCGTGAAGTATCGAAGCCCATCCACCAGGCCCTTGGCAAAGTGATAATCCTCGTTAATGCCCTGTTGCTGAATCTGGTAAACCGGCAGCCAAAGCACGGCCAGCACGGCCAGTAAAAGCCCGGCGGGCAACAAGTAAAGCAAGCGCTTCCACTGTTTGAAGCGCAGCAACCAGCCCAGTGCATAGACAGCCTGAAAGCCCAAAAAGAAAACAAACAGGTAGTGGCTGAGCATGCCCAGTGTGGTGCTGATTGCGTAAAACATGCCCCAGCGCAGCGGTTTGTCGCTGTACAGCGTTTTCCAAAAGCCAAGCGCCGACATGCAGGCCAAAAACAGGCTGAGCGCGTACATGCGACCTTCCTGCGCGTAATAGAGCTGGTACGGAACCAGGGCCATCACCAGCATGGTCAGCAACCCGGCCCGGTTGGAACCGCCAACGGCTTTGCCCAGAAAATAAACGGGAATGAGCGTCAGCAGCGAGAAAAAGGCGGAAAAACCGCGCAACGCGCCAACCGTGTTGCCAAACACGCCCAACCAGGGGTTGAGCAGCAGATAATACAGCGGCATATGCACGTTCACTTTGAGCAACGCCAGAAGCTGCTCGATGTTCATCGGCTGCCAGGCCAGATAATGGTTGTAGTAGTGCTGCGCCGTGTGAACGGTCGTATCCAGTTTTTGCGGCAACGGATGCACATTGCCCACCATCAGCGAGTAGATTTCATCAATCCATAAGCTGGTGGCATCCAAATTCAAAAACCGTAATCCCGCACCCAAGGCAAAAACTGCCAGCCACCATACAGGCTGGGGGACTTGGGAAAATTGGATCTGGCGCTTCGTATCCACCCCACGGGTTATACCAGAAAAACCCCGGCTCGCGCCAGCCATAAAATCTCCATCGCCTGGACTTTGCGCGGTATGACGCGATTGGTTACAGTGGTCGTATGGAAATCGCGTGGAAACCGTCATTGCAAGCGAAAGCCCTGGCCTGTGGGCTGGTTGCGCTTGGATATGGATATTGTTTTTTGACTCATGCTCTGACACCACTGTTTCGCCTGGTAACGGATGGCTGGCCAACGGTGGGCGGACAAAATCATTTGCGGCACTTTTCGGGCTTGTTTCGCGAACCCGATCTGTTTCGGGTGCTGCCGGAGTATTTGCAAACACGCTTTCCGCAAGGCGTTGCGATTTATTCGTATGCCGCCGCAACGGGTGCAGAGCCGTACTCGATTGTGATGAAACTGCTGGATACCTTGGGCGATGAGGCGGCACGGTATTTCCCGATACGTGCGCGAGAGCTGAGCGAGCCTCTGGTCCGGTATGTCGCCACAAGCGATGGGATGTACCTGCAACAGGATGATCTGCTTCGGTATCGGGAAGCCAATATGAAAACAGCGATGCGGCATTTTTTATGTCGGGATCGAAACGCGTTAAACGTGGGTCGTTATGTGTTGTCCTCTTCGGTCCGCAATCAGGTGGATTGGGGCGTCGGGGATTTGCGGCTGGATATTCAGACACCGTTTACGGCGCCTTGTGTGTTGCTGTTCAGGAATGCCTGGTATCAGATTTCAACCGCCCGACAAGCGATGGATTTGTGCCGGAATCTGTATCGGCATCTGCCCGCAGGCAGTGCGTTAATACTGGGGCAAAACGAACTGGAACGTTATGGCTTCGTACATTTGTTACTGGCGGTCGGTTTTGTCCGGGCCGGTACGCAAGAGCCATTTTCCAGAATGCTGGAAAAGCCTTTTTGAAAAATCTTCAAAAGAAAAAGCCTGTTTTTCAACAGGCATTCGTACCGAAGATAATATAGTGGGTTTATTGGGGGGTATTTACTATCTGTTGGGGTACTGTCCGAAGTTCGGACTTTTCTCCTCGCTCCTTCAGGCTGAGCGCCTTGCGTATTTCAAGGCGATGTCATCTCTCCTCATCAAAAAAAACCGATTAATACACTGCGAAAATTAAGCGAACCACTATTTACCAGCGGCGAACCTCAACTATTAATGGAGGAATCGAAACTGGTATTCAATTACCCGGTTGGGTAGGTTTCCAAAAGATATATTAAGACGTAGTAGTAATTCTGCAGAAGTAAGCCAGACGCTAATTAACGTGACGGCTAATTTTCTTGATGGCCATGATTGCCCGTTTGCTGATGGCCGGATCTTCCTGCACGCGCGCCCAATTGAGAGTGTCAAGCACATCTTCCGGGCCAAACCCGATTTCTCCCAGTGCCCAAATGGACAAGGCCACCAGTTCCGGATTCTTTTCCGTCTTCACCACTTCCACCAGCGGGGGCACAGCTTCGGTATATCGCAGCGTGCCTAGCTGCCAGGCGGCGATGCAGCGGGCATCCTCGGCTGGGCCGGATTTTAGAAGATCGATTAAATGTGGAACAACAGGACGCCCAATCATTCCCAACGCTTCGGCGGCGCTGGCAAAAATCGTATTGTCCTCGTCCTTCAAGGCGTCCAGCAAGTCGGGGACGCCCTCTTCGCGCCCCAGCATACCCAACCCTTGCAGCGAATAACTTCGGATGGTTTTGTCTTCCGCGTAGGCCATGCGTTTCAGGATTTCAAACGCCCGGTCGCCGCCAACTTTTCCGAGTGCCAGGGCCGCGCCGCTGCGCACATCCGCATCTTCATCGGGGTCGCTCAGGATTTCTTCAAACACAGCCAGACACTCCGGCTGGAACTTCTCCACCATATAGAGAATTGCGTTCAGGCGACTCGAAGAGGGATACTCTTTTTGCCGTACAATATTGATAGCTGTCTCGAGAGGCGATTGGTCGTCCGGCATTTGAAAAAACTTTCTCTTGGCTTGTGTATTGCAATACCCCGGTAAAACTGTTTTGGGAGTGTGCTGAACCATATGTCTGCAAAATTCGGCTTTAAAGCCTTGTTCTCTTTCATTTTAATACTGCTTCTGGGTCCTTTTCAACTGTCTTTGCTTGCCCTGGCCGTAGAACCGCTTCCTCCAACGGAGCCTGTCTATGCGCCGGTCAAGGCGCCAGAGGCCGCAGGAACCCCATCAGTGCAGCCCCAGGCAGCTACCAAAAATCCTGTGTCGAACGATACGAAAGCAGAAGACCCTACAAGGGACGAAGTGCTGAATAACATCCTGGGGACACCCCCGGCAGCAGCAACATCTCCAGAGCCACAGGCCCAGCCTGCCAAGCCGCAAAAGCAGTTCAGCTTTCTCGACCCCGAAGCGCAGGATGTGTTGGCGCCCAACTTCGACTATGGCGCCTATTCCTTTAACATGCGGGTTTTGGATGGCTATAAAAAGAAAGTGATGGACGCGATGGAAACGTCCAGGCAGCTTTCGCTGAACCTGTCCGAAGACAAGGTGATGGCGCTGTTAAAGGAATCCGATGCGCACAAGCGGCAGTTCGAGACGCTTTATCTGGGGCACAAAACCCAGGCCGGTCTGGATGAATACGGCCTGGCCCGCAAGACTATTTTGCAGGCCCTGGCACTGACGACCGCGTCGCCCAAAGTGTAAGGCCGCGCCATCTGGCTGGATCGCTCCACGATTGTCAGTGCGGTCAACCCGAAGGGCGTCCGTAAACTGATGCAGGATTTGCGCCAGACAGGCATCAACATTGTCTTTTTTGAAACCATGAACGCGGGGTTTCCGGTCTATCCAAGCAGTCTGGTCAAGCAAAACCCCTTAACCACCGGTTGGGATCCGCTGCAGGTGGCGGTGGAAGAAGGCCATAAGCTGGGGATGGAAGTGCATGCCTGGGTGTGGTGCTTTGCGGTCGGCAACCGTCGTCATAACCCGCTCATCGGTATGCCGGACACTTATGCCGGTCCCGTTCTGGAGGAGGGCGGCATGATGGATGAAGCCCTGCGCAACCGGGGTGGCGGCATTACGGTGGACAGCCGCCAGAACGAATATTGGCTGAGCCCTGCCAGCCTGAAGGGCCGCGAACTCCTGCTGAACATCTACAAAGAGATTGTGACGAAGTACGATGTGGATGGCGTGCATCTCGATTACATCCGCTACCCGTTCCAAAGCGGCGGCAACCGGATGGGTTACGAAGCCACCGGGCGCGAACGCTTCAGCAAGACAACCGGCCTGAACCTGAATGCGATGGATGATTATACGGCCCGGCTGTGGATTGCATGGAAGACGTACCAGGTCAGTTCCTTCGTGCAGCAAACGTCCGAGTCGCTGAAAAAAATAAAACCGCAACTCAAAATCTCGGCGGCTGTCTTCCCGATGAAGCGCGCTTCTCGGATCGTCGCGATTCAGCAGGATTGGGAAACCTGGATTGATAATGGCTGGGTGGACATGTTGAGTCCGATGTCCTACACGCGGGATTCTGGTCGTTTGCAGGATATGTTTGAGTATGTCAAATCTTCGTCGCAAAAACACACGTTGATCTATCCGGGTGTGGCGATGCACCGACTGGATGGCGGCAGCTTGGTGCTTCAACTGGAAGCCCTGCGTGAATGCGGCAGCTTGGGATCGACACTGTTTGCGGGCGCCCATCTGGATAAGGAAAAAAGAGAACTGCTGGGCACCGGTCCCTTCAAGGACTCTGGCAGCCTGACGCCGCACCGGGATGTGGTGAAATCCGTACAGGTCATTCTGGGTGACTACAAGCAAAAATTTGACAAGTTGCAAGCTGAAGGCGCGCTGGGTGATGTTAAAATCGCCAAGCAGACAACGGCGGTGCGGGCTGCGCTGGAACAATTGTCCGACAGCTTTCAGCAAATGGGTCCGCTGGGTTCCAATGCATCGGATAAACTACAGCAGGCGCAGCAACAATTGATGAGCCTGCAGGCGGCAACCAGCCGTTGGACCGATGCCGACAAGGCGACGCATCCGTATCGTGCGCATTATTTCGAGAAAAAGGCGCTGCTGCTAAGCGAGATGATGGGTTATTTTATGGATCATTCCGGCACATCCTCCAAAACGGCTGCGATTGCGGATTTTAAGCCCGAACTGGCGCCGGTTGCATCCGATGAAGAAGTGAGCAGCGTGGACCCGGCCAACCTGGAAGCGGATGCGCCGGAGCCTGGCGAAAAATCGGAAGCCAAAAAGTAACGGATTGCATCGCGGTATATATTTTGAATCGCTTGCCCTTCTCTCAGGCTGTGACAAGATAGAATTTCTGGTGATTTTATTCTCCAAGAGAAGGTATGAAAGATTTAATCGGAAATTTTTCGAAGAAACGCCGTGTTTTGAGAGGTGCACGAGTTGGGTTTACACTGGCCGAACTGTTAATTGCCTTGGCTATTTTAGGCGTGATTGTGACGTTCACCGTTCCCAAGATACTGGGTGGTCAATCCAACGCCCAGAAAAAAGCTGTTTTCAGGGAGAGCGTTGCGGCGCTGAGTCAGATCATGTACCTTGCCACTTTATATGGGACGGCCAGTGGAAGTTACTGGCTTGGCAGCGGATCAATCCCGGGTTGCTCTGGTTATAATTCCTATTGTTTTTTTATAACGAGAATGAATGCCCTGAAAATATGCCCGTCATTGACGGATATTGCATCCTGCTTTGCCGCGACCGACCTTACAGGGTTTCCCACCTATCCGGGAAGCCCCCACGCAACTCGTGGCGTGGTGCTTGCCAATGGGGCTTCTATCGTCATGGATTGGCAGGGTGGTGGTGCAGCGGGAGTAGTAGGTCGGTTTTTAGTGGATTGGAACGGAACGGACGCACCCAACCAGTTGGGAGACGATCAACTGGTGCTCCAGGGCGGTTACGGTCCCCAAAAGGTGACTATTTATGTATTGCCCGGCAGGGTTGATAGCTTCCCTCTGGCCGTCCCTGCCGAAAATACGAAAAATACCAATCTCTATAATCAAATCTTTCAATAGTCGACTTGGTGGAGATCGTGAAGCAATGAGAATTTTGAAAGCGAAGTTTGGATTTACGTTAGCCGAGCTGTTAATTGCCTTGGCGATTCTAGGTGTGATTGTGACGTTTACCATCCCCAAGATCCTGAACAGCCAGACCAACAACCAAAAAAAAGCTGTTTTCAAGGAAACCATTGCAGCATTGAACCAGTTGATGTACCTCGCCACTTTGCAAAATCTGGACTGGTCTGCTTGGGGATCTATACCGGGTTGTAGCTATGGTAATGCGTACTGTTTTTTGACAACGAGAATGAATGCCTTGAAAATATGCCCGTCATTGACGGATATTGCGCCCTGCTTTGCAGCGACTGACGTTACAGGCTTTCCAATTTTTCCGGGTGTTCCTTCTGCAACTCAAGGAGTGCTTCTGGCTAATGGCGCTTCCATTGTGCTTGACTGGACAGGAGGTAGTTCGTTGGGAGTGGTTGGACGCTTTCTGGTTGACTGGAATGGGCCGGTCGCACCCAATCTGATTGGTGACGATCAAGTGGTGCTCATTGGTGCTTACGGCCCGCAAAGGTTAGGCGCTACTTATCCGAGGCCGGGTACGGCTGCCGTAGCTGCCATGGGCGTACCAGCTGAAAATACGAAGAACATTGCTCTGTATGAGCAGATCTTCCAGTAAGCAGATCGTTTTATTGCCGTGCGATCGCAAAAATCGTAAAACCGAAGAAAAACACGTTTGTGATTGCCCGCTCTTTCCGCTATCCTGAAAAGGCTGTTACCTGCAGGTAATGGTCGGGACTAGTAACCCCGTGGTAAGTGGTCCGCATCGACCACAACAGATGCCGCTTCACCGGTCTTTGGCCGGGGGGCGGCAACATATGTCCAGGCCCTACGGCTAAAAGTTGCCGCGGCCGTCTTACCACGGTTTACTACTCCCGGCCAACCCTTCGGGGTTGGCTTTTTGATTGAGTAACCGAAAGGACAGGCCGATGACAACCGGGCAACAACCATCATTCGATGACGGGGAGACCATCACCATCAACAAGCAAGCGCTATGGAACGCGCTGATCAGACTGGAGCGCCAGTGCGCGCTGAATAATTTCTTGCTGTACACCTGTTTCACCGCCCTGCACGAAACCTCGAATCGTTTGGCGACGCTGTGGAAGAGCGATGGCCTGGTGCAGGCCAAAAAAGCTGTGTACACGCTGCTGTTCCC
>CAZXUP010000012.1:13437-20153 GCA_964643815.1 uncultured Vampirovibrionales bacterium | reverse complement strand
GCTGTCAATGAAAAGCACTCACACCCCAAGTACGGAAAAATTCAGAACAAGACCGTCAAGTTCAAGGCCCACGATGAGAAGAACGAATGCCATGAAGGCGATGTCGTTCGCATCGTAGAGAGCCGTCCTTTCAGCAAGGAAAAAACCTGGCGTTTCATTGAAGTTCTGGAACGGGCCCAGGAGGTATAGGCGCCATGATTCAACAGGAAAGCAGATTACAAGTTGCAGATAATTCCGGCGCGCTGGAACTGTTGTGCATCCGCGTGCTGGGCAGCAAAACCTACGCCGGTATCGGTGACCCGATCATCGCCGTTGTGAAAAAAGCGCAACCCAACGCGACCGTGAAAAAATCCGATGTCGTGCGTGCGGTGATCGTCCGCACCAAAGCCAGCCGTCACCGCAGCGATGGTTCCACCATTCGTTTCGATGAAAATGCGGCTGTGATCATCAACAAAGACGGCAACCCGCGCGGAACCCGCGTGTTCGGACCGGTTGCCCGCGAGCTGCGCGAAAAGAACTACACCAAAATCGTGTCCCTGGCCCCGGAAGTCCTGTAGGAGAAGTTGACCATGTTAAGAGCTAAATCATCCAGAAAACGCGTGACGCTTCCCCAGCACTACCACGTCAAAAAAGGCGATACGGTGATGGTGATTGCCGGTAAAGACAAAGGCAAAACCGGTACCGTGAAACGAGTCTTCCGCACCAAGGGCAAAGTTTTGGTGGAAGGCATTAACATGGTGAAAAAAGCCGTGCGCCCCAACCCGATGTTGGGCCAACGCGGCGGGATCATCGATATGGAAGCGCCCCTCACCGTGTCCAACGTGATGCTGTATGACTCCAAGGCCGGTAAGGCCAGCCGCGTGAAAGTGGAAACCGTTGACGGCAAACACGTCCGGGTTTCCAAGAAAACCGGCGAGCAATTCGACGTATAGATCATTTTTTAGAACTTTAAGAAAGCAAGAGAATTAATCCGATGTCATTGAAAGAGCGTTACAAGAAACAAATCGTTCCGGCCCTGAAAAAAGAGCTGAATGTTGCGAGCGACTTCCAGGTCCCTTTCCTGGAGAAAGTAGTTGTCAACATTGGCCTGGGTGATGGCGCCCAGAACGCCAAGCTGTTTGATGCGGGTGTTGAAGAACTGCAAATGATGACCGGCCAGAAGCCGATTATCACCCGCGCGAAGAAATCGATCGCCGGTTTCAAGATTCGCCAGGGCATGCCGATTGGCGCCAAGGTGACGCTGCGCGGCGAGCGGATGTACGATTTTATCGCCAAGCTGAACGGCATGGTGTTGCCCCGTATCCGCGATTTCCGTGGTTTGAGCCCCAAGGGCTTCGACGGTCGCGGCAACTACAACCTGGGCCTGAAAGACCAGTTGGTCTTCCCGGAGATCAACTACGATAAGGTGCAGCGGATGCGTGGTATGAACATCACCATCGTGACGTCCGGTCGGACGGACATGGAAGCCCGCGCGCTGCTGGAGCACCTCGGGTTCCCGTTCCGCAAGGGTAAGGAAGCCGACGCGCCGCAAGCTGCCCAGGCATCGTAAGTTTGAGAATTGATCAAGCATTCAAAGACAGATAACAGGAGATTCGGTTTTGGCTAAAACATCGATGATCGTCAAAGAGGAGAAGCGGGCCAAGAAAGTTGCCCAGGGCAAGCTTCCCAAGGTGAAGCTGCACAACCGCTGCAGTCTCTGCGGCCGGCCCAGAGCTTTCTACCGCTTTTTCGGCACCTGCAGGCTGTGTCTGCGCAAGCTGGCCCACGAAGGCAAATTGCCCGGCGTGCGCAAATCCAGCTGGTAATTAAACGATAGCACTACGAACACACGTTAAGAACCCGGTGATTGAAAACAGTTATTTAAGATAAGAAAAAAGTTATAAGGAACAAGGGTAAACTGACCATGTACAATGATCCCATTGCCGATATGCTGACCCGCATTCGTAACGCATCGAATGTAGGCCTTCCCATGGTGGAAGTACCCGTCTCCAAGCTGAAAATCGAATTGGCCAAAGTGTTCCAGAAGGAAGGCTATATTCGCAGCTACGAAATTCGTGAAGCGGACGGCCGTAAGACCATGCGGATTCTGCTGAAATACGATGAGAACGGGTATCCGCTGATTCGCAAGCTGGTTCGGGTAAGCCGTCCCGGTCTGCGTAAATACTTCAAAAAAGACAACCTGCCGCGCATCCTGGCTGGTGCCGGTACGTCCGTTGTCAGCACGTCCAAGGGCCTGCTCTCGGATCGCGAAGCGCGCCGCGAGGGCGTGGGCGGCGAAGTTCTCTGTTACGTCCACTAAGCTCAAGACTTGAAACAAGACTTAAAAAGGTAAACGCTATGTCACGAATTGGAAAATCCCCCATCCAGGTTCCGGATAAAGTGGAAATCACGATCCAGAACGCCTCGAACGGCGCCGTGGCGACCGTGAAAGGACCGCTGGGCACACTCACCCGCACGTTTCGTCCGGAAGTGGGTATCACACAAGAAGGCAACACCCTGGTGGTGACTCGCCGGGATGAGAGCCGGATAGCGCGCTCCCTGCACGGTCTCAGCCGCACCTTGCTCAACAACATGGTGCTGGGCGTCAGCCAGGGTTTCACACGCAACCTCGAAATCGTGGGTGTCGGTTATCGTGCCCAGGTGCAAGGCGACAAACTGGTTCTCGCTTTGGGCTACAGCCACCCGGTGGAAGTGTCCGCACCCGCAGGCGTTTCTTTTAAGGTTGAAGCCAACACCAAAGTGGAAATCACAGGCCCGGACAAAGAAGCCGTTGGCCAGGTTGCCGCGTTAATCCGCAGTAAGCGTCCGCCGGAGCCTTACAAAGGCAAGGGTGTGAAGTTTGCGGGCGAGAAGATCCGCCGCAAAGCCGGTAAAGCAGGTAAGAAGTAAAAGCAGCAGGTATTGAATTATGCTTAGCAAAATCAATCGCAAGGAAACAACCCGCAAACGGCACTACCGGCTGCGTCGTACGCTTAGCGGCACCGCAGAGCGTCCGAGATTGGCTGTACACCGTAGCGGCAAACACATTTACGCGCAACTGATCGATGACGTGACGTCCGTGACGTTGGCCAGCGCCAGCACGCTGGATAAAGATCTCCGCAATGCCAGCGGCGCCAACTTGGACGCTGCCCGCAAGGTGGGTGAACTGGTGGCCCAGCGCGCGCAAAAAGCAGGCGTTAAAAGCGTTGTGTTTGATCGCGGCGGCTTCCTGTATCACGGACGCATCGCCGCTTTGGCTGATGCCGCTCGTGAAGCCGGACTGGAATTCTAAAGCCAAGTCTCTCAGAACCAGTTAAACCAAATCACAGAAAAAGATCCGTTATTGCAGCGGATCTTTTTTATGATGTCTGGGTGGGCGTGTGATTGGGAGCCGGAGGCGGCAGCGGCACCCGGATGAAATTCGACTGAAACATCTGGCGTTTTTGCCGTACCGGGTTTGAAGGCGATGCTGCCTGGTTTTGCGGGGTGGTTTGAAGAGGGCGTGAACTTGCATCAAGCTGATAGACCGGCCCGTCTTCCGGCTGCGGAACAGCCGATGGTGTGTCCAGCTCGATGAATTGTTCCTCCGGCACATTAAACTTTTGATTCCCCTGCGCTTCCAGGGCCAGAAACTCTTCGTAATTGATGCCATAGGCGTACACATTGCCGTCCGAGACCACTTCGATATAGCGAGGTTCGCCGTACTCGTCTTTTTTGAATTCGCGCCGCTGGCTGCCATCGCTGTATTCGATCGTGGTCGAACCATCCACGTTGGAGCGCGCCCAGTTGATTTTGAGCGTGAAACGCTCCGCGTTTTGGATCAGTTCATCTTTGGAGAGCGTCGCGTTGTCACCCGACCCGGCCAACGATTCGAACTGATCCGGCATGACTTGTTGGGTCGCCTTCAAACCAGCCTGGTTCGTCCCTTCCGGGGTGTAAGCGCTTAGCTCCTCCCGCGAAAGTTCTCCATTCTTGCTTGTATCTGCCTCCTTTTGGATCGGTTGTGCCGATCCAAAGGAGATGCGTCCAAACTGTGCCATGGTTGTTACCTTCTACCACTTCTCATCCTGTGTCTTACGTTCCATTTGGCGTCTTTCCGCCAGGTATTTCTGAAAACCGTTTAGTTGTGACCCCTATGTGGCTTCGTGTTCAGCACAAAGTGCCTTAGAGCTTAATGTTTTTGAGCATACCCATGATGGCGCCACCGCCACCTTTACCACCACCGCCGCCAGTTACTTTCTTAGCGCGGCCTCCCATGAGTTTTTTGGCTTTGCTGAAAAGGCCTTTTATTCCTCCGCCTTTCCCCGGCTGCTTCTTCGCTGTTCCTGCAGGTGCAGGCTCTGCTTTCCCACCGGCGGCTTCCTCTGGGCCGACTTTCTTGATGTTTTCCGGTCGGGTAATGTTCACCTTGCCATCCGGCCCTTGAGTTTTGATGCTGCCATCCGGATAGTTGGTGATAATGGAAGCTCCCTTGCCGTTTTTGCCCGGGCGCGTGGTTGTGGTGACAGGGCCTTGAGGAGTCTGGGTGACATCCATCGTGACACGGTCTTTGTAGGTTGTGCGCTGAGCCCCATTGGGTAGCGTGGTTTGCACGGCCCCATTCGGGAGCGCCTTGGCTCCTCCTTTGGCAAATTTATCGCCGTTCTGCTGCAAATCTTGCCACGAGATGGCGCCGTCACCTTTGGAAATCTGGCCAAAGTTCTGTTCCAGTTTTGCTTTTGTCGCACTTCCCTTGACGTCTCCCGTCGTATCAACGTTCTTGAGTTCCTGCGCAGATACTTGTCCGTCTCTATTGACGTCCGCTTTGTTGAGCAAATTTTGTGCGCGTTGAAAGCCAGTATTGTTAATACCTTCCATAATGGTCTACTCCTACTCTACTAATCACCTAACTCAAACAACCTGAAAAACTTCTAAAATCTGTTGTTCGTCGGAAACCACAGACAAACGTCAGCGTTTCGCGTTGAACTCCCAAGTCTTCTTTAGCCTCAGACAAACCTAAATAAATAAAAACAATGTGTTGGTAGAAATTGCGTTTGTGTCGGAAGGGGTAGCCACTTGATATCCAAGCGCTATAAAAAAGCCTGCCAAAAGACAGGCTTTTCTCAATGATGATTTACAGGTGGGGGCTTACCCGGCGATTTCGCGGGCGCGCAACACCGGGATGTTGGCGACCAGCGCAATGGTGTTCGATTCGTCACCGGCGCTTTCCAGGTTCAATTCCAGCGCGCTCTGGTCGATTTCCACATATTTGGAAATCACGTCCACCATGTCGTCCCGCATCTGTTCCAGCAAGGCGGGAGACAACTGTGTGCGGTCATGCATCAATACCAGGCGCAACCGGTTTTTGGCGTCATTGCGGGCCGAATGCAAATCCGGCAGCGACGACGTGACCTGCGATTTTGGCGGATCGACCCAATCAGCTAATTTTCGTAACCAACCCATCATCCAAACTCCTCTAATCGTTCAAACTTTCTAACACGCAGTGGTCTGCCTTAGGCGCTCTTCGTAAACAGGCCCTTCAGCTTGTCCAGCCAGGATGTCGGAACATCCAGGTTCATAAACGGAACATCCTCACCGGACACCCGGCGGGCGATATTGCGGTAAGCCTGACCGGCCAGCGTGTTTTCCACGGTGACAATCGGCTCGCCCTTGTTGGTGCTGACGATGATGTCCTGATCTTCAGGAATGACCCCCAGCAATTTGATGGAGAGAATCTCCAGCACATCATCCACGTCCATCATATCATTGGTCTTGATCATGCCGGGACGCACACGGTTAATCACCAGCTTGTAGTTGGTGATGTCCTCTTTGGCTTCCAGCAGGCCAATAATACGATCCGCGTCACGCACCGAGGACATCTCGGGGGTGCAGACGACAACGGCTTCGGTCGCGCCCGCCGTGGCGTTCAGGAAACCCTGCTCGATCCCGGCGGGACTATCCACCAGGATGAAATCGAATTCTTCAGCCAGATTTTCCGTGACGCTTTTCATCTGTTCTTCGTTCAGCGCTGATTTATCACGCGTTTGCGCGGCAGGCAGCAAGCTGAGGTTGGGCATGCGCTTGTCTTTTACCAAAGCCTGGGTCAGTTTGCAGCGCTCCTCCACCACATCCACGATGTTGTAGACGATGCGGTTTTCCAAACCCATCAGTAAGTCCAGGTTGCGCAAGCCGATATCGGTATCGACCAGGACGACCTTATAGCCCATCCGCGCCAATCCGGCGCCGATGTTTGCCGTGGTGGTGGTTTTGCCGACACCGCCTTTGCCGGACGTGATGACAATCACCCGGCCTTTATCTTTTTTATTTTTTGTCATAAGGCACGCTTCCTCGCAGTTCTCTCTAATTCTGAATGACTCTCATTTCGGGTTCCGGTTCCAGCGCTTACCCTTTGGGCAGCGTGGTCTTGAAAATTTTGATCTCGCCATCCGCCACACGGGCCACTTCGGGGGAAATGATATTTTCCGCACCATCCTTGTGATAGTAGATGCGATCCGGGCGGCGGGCGATGTAATCGGCAATGCGCAATTGCAGCGCTTCAATTTTCATTGCGCGGATTTCCGTGCGGTAATCGCCTTTGGCGCCCGCATGCGCAATGCCTCGCAGCTCGCCCCAGACCACGATGTCCCCGGCGGCGGTGATTTCGCTGCCGGTGTGCACATCGCCCACAATCACGATGTTTCCGTCAAAACGCACCGTCTGGCCGGAGCGCAAGGTTTGCCGCAGGTACAGCGTTTCAA
>CAZXUP010000012.1:9944-13427 GCA_964643815.1 uncultured Vampirovibrionales bacterium | reverse complement strand
AACTGTGCCAGTGCCCGGCGCAGCTCGGCATCACTGCCGTCCAATGCGCCTAGCTCAACCGGAGCGGTTTCAGGCTCTGAGCTAGCTTCCGGTTCGGTGGCGGGCAGTTCGGTATCAAACTCAACACCGACTTCGGTTTCAATTCTGGTCGTCAACAATGGTTCGTCCGAGAGGGCTTCGAGCACGGTTTCTAATGAGAGGGATGATGCAGATTCTGCACTGGTCGGAAGTTCTGTTGGTTGAGGCAGTGGTGTTTTTGCTTGTGGAAATTCAGGCAGGCTGATTTCCGTAACGGGGGATTTGGATGTTTCCAGGACCGTGGTCGATGGTGGCGTGGCGTAGGCGGTTTTGCCAGTCGGTTGTATCGGTAACGGCTGACGAATCGGACCCCATTCGGTGATCAGTGTGCCTTTGACATACAAGCCTTCATCCAGCGCCGCTTGCTGCGTTTGTGGAACCGTTGCATAGACGGTTCCCATCACAGCGCCTGCTTTTTGAATCTGTTGTTTGATTTTGGTCAGCACGCCTTTGGTGAGCAACAAATCGCCAGCATTCAAGTCAACCAGCAAACCGGCAGGCTGTTCGCCAAGACGGGCTGTAAATTCATCCACGATTTGACAGGCGCGTGCAGAGGTGCCAGCCGTTGAGACATCCACCAGCAATGCCAAATTTCTGTCTTTTGAACTTTCCCGAATATCGACCACGGTTACCAGGGGCCTCTCTCCGTATAACTCTCTGAGTCAGAGTTGCTGATACTGTTACCAGTCTGGAAAGCCCATCAGCCCTCGACAATTAGTCAACAAACGACGTACTCGCCAGAATCTGAAGTATCATAACAGGCTGAAGCGACGCATAGGCACAACTGTTACGCATTTTGAATGTAAAGTCTTATGAATTGAGCAAGGCATTAGCCAAGAGCAGTGCGAGCAATGAGACTTGCAAGGCGGGACCGATGCGGAGGCGAGATGTAACAATTTGGTCATATTCTTGAGTTTATCAGGCAACAAATTTCTTTGAAGGCCTTTATAGCCGCTGTCACAACAATTGCAAACAGAGGTTTAGAGGGGTTGATGGTTTCCAGTCAGTACAACATGGCGCATACGTTTTCGCGACCTTGTGATTCGAGCCGGTTTGGCGCCCGCTTCGCTTCGTATCAAGGGGTTGGCGGGACGCCCGGTTATTCTCAGGCTGGTGGGCAAGCTGCCGTGCCTGTTGTTGGCGGGCCTTATCAGCAAGGCGAATTGGCTTGGAAGCGGTTCGCCGTTAATACCGGATCTATTTTAACCGCCTTGGCGCTTGCGTCTGCGGGAGGCTGGCTGGCGGTTAAAAAGGGCATGCCGAAAATTTGCGAGACTGTTTATTCCAACCTGACTCAAAAAGCAGCGGGTGCGGGTGGTCCGCAAAAGCAAGCCGCCGATTTCCTGATGGGAACCGGTAAAGAATTGGCGCCTCTGGTATCCAAAGAAGTTTTGACCAATGAGGTCAAAGAATCGTTGCGCCGGGGTGTTCGGGCCGAATTGAAGCCTTTGATTACAGAAATCATCAACGATACGTTGGCGGATGAAAGCCTGATGGCAAAGCTCTCGGCTCGGACCGGTACGGCCATGACAGAGGGCGCCTTGGGCATGATGGATAATGCGGCGTTTATGAACGCGGTAGAAACTAGGTTCAAGGCACTCACTCTGAACCTAATGGGTGACGCCAAGTTGATGTTGGCTGCGGAAACGAAGCTCGGCGAACTCATGAAGGTGACGTTGAAAGATGTTATGCATGACGCCACACAGGCAACCGGCGACAAAATCGCGTCGTCGTTCAGGTTTGGCAGAAAACCCGCCAAAACGGGCAAGCCCAAAAAACCTTCTTAAAGCCTTGCGCTTTTACGGGTAGAGTCCGCGCAGTTGCTTGGCGGCGGCGACACGGCCCACGCCAATCATCATGGCGGCGGTCCGGTTATCCACTTTCTTGCTTTGAGAGATGCTATAGACTTCCTCAAAGGCGCGGCCCATCAGGTAGTGCAGTTTTTCGTTCACCTGCTCTTCGCTCCAAAACAGGTGCTGAATGTCCTGCACCCATTCAAAGTAGGATACGACCACGCCGCCTGCGTTGGCCAGAATGCCGGGAATGATGAAGACGCCTTTTTCGCGCAGGATGTGATCGGCCTCCGGTGTGACCGGGCCGTTGGCGCCTTCGGCCAGGATTTTGCATCTGATTTTGTTGGCGTTGTGTTCGGTAATGACGTTGGCCAGAGCGGCAGGCACCAGAATGTCCACATCCAGCTCCAGCAAATCTTTGTTTTCAACCGTGTCCAATTCGTCAAAGCCGGCCACGGTGCCGCGATCGGAAACGTAGCTCAGCAGGCGGGGAATATCCAGGCCTTTGGGATTGTAGACGCCGCCTTGCACATCCGATACGGCGACCACTTTAATCCCTTGCTGATGCAGGTATTTTGCCGTGATGCTGCCGACGTTGCCAAAACCTTGCACGGCCGCAGTGGGGCTGTCTCCCAGTTCCAGTTTTTCCAATGCCATTTTGACGGTGTGCGCGACCCCGCGCCCGGTGGCTTCGCGACGGCCCAGCGATCCGCCGACGGCAACCGGTTTTCCGGTGACGACACCGGGTACGGCATAGCCGATGAAGTTGGAATAGGTGTCCATAATCCAGGCCATGGTTTGCTCGTTGGTGTACATGTCCGGCGCCGGAATGTCTTTTTCGGGGCCAATCATGGATAAAATCTCGGTGGTGTAACGACGGGCCAGGCGTTCCATTTCGTTGGAGCTCATCTCTTCCGGGAAGCAGCAGACCCCGCCTTTGGCGCCGCCATACGGCAGGTTCAGCAGGGCGCATTTCCAGGTCATCCACATCGACAGCGCGGCGACTTCACCCAGGTTGACCTCGTGATGAAAGCGAATCCCGCCTTTGGTCGGCCCCAGGGATTGGTCATGTTGCACGCGATAGCCGGGGAATACTCTGGTTTGCCCGTTATCCAGCTTGATGGGAACAGACACAATCAATGCCTTGCGCGGATAGCGCAGGCGCTCATGGATACCGGCATCCAGGTTCATGAGCTGGGCGACGTTATCCAGTTGTTTCTGGGCGTTCAAAAACGTTTCGTTGTAAAATTC
Organism: uncultured Vampirovibrionales bacterium; assembly: GCA_964643815.1. Lineage (GTDB taxonomy): Bacteria > Cyanobacteriota > Vampirovibrionia > Vampirovibrionales > Vampirovibrionaceae > CAZXUP01. The sequence continues at coordinate 10,305 of CAZXUP010000012.1, read as the reverse complement.
CTGCATGACTCCCAAAGGCGGCCTTTCTGTATTTGCAACACGCTTGCCCAAATTATGGGACGGACGGTCGCTTTTTGCAATTTGGAAATTCGAATCATGCGTCTGGATAAATATCTGAAGGTCTCACGCCTGGTCAAACGGCGCACGGTGGCAGCCGAGTTGTGCCAGGGAGGGCATGTCAAGATGAACGGGCAATCGGCCAAGCCTGCCGCCGAGGTGCGTGTGGGCGATACGTTGCAGATTCGTTTCGGGAATCGCCTGTTGACGGTGACGGTGGCGCGGGTGCCTGAGAAAGCGGTTGCCGCGCAAGAGGCGGAGACGCTCTATCAACTGCTGGATGAGCGTTCGATGGAGGCTCCTC
>CAZXUP010000012.1:5860-9934 GCA_964643815.1 uncultured Vampirovibrionales bacterium | reverse complement strand
CCGCTATAATGCGGGCATTCATCTTAGTCTGTTTGGAGCAACTGTCCCCATGGTTTCATTCATCGAGCATATCGAAGCCCGCGAAATTCTGGATTCCCGTGGAAATCCGACGGTGGAAGTGGAAGTCACGCTGTCGGGGGAAGCCACCGGGTTGGCGGCGGTGCCGTCCGGGGCCAGCACGGGTGCTCGCGAAGCGCTGGAATTGCGCGATGGGGACAAGAGCCGTTATGGCGGCAAAGGCGTTTTGCAGGCCGTTGAGAACGTCAACGAAATGATTACGCGCGAACTGGTCGATAAAAACGCCTTTCATCAGGCCGAGTTAGACCAGTTGATGATTGATCTGGACGGCACGGAAAACAAAGCCAAGCTGGGCGCAAACGCCATTCTGGGTGTCAGCATGGCCGTGGCCCGCACGTCCGCCAATGTGTTGAACCAGCCGCTGTTCCGCTATCTGGGCGGCGTTAACGCCACCATCTTGCCGGTGCCGATGATGAATGTCATCAACGGTGGCGCGCATGCCGACAACAACGTCGATATCCAGGAATTCATGATTGTGCCGGTGGGCGCTTTTTCGTGCAGTGAAGCCCTGCGCTGGGGCGCCGAGATTTTTCAGACGTTGCGCGGCGTGCTGAAAAGCCGTGGTTTGGCAACCGGCGTGGGTGATGAAGGCGGCTTTGCACCCAATCTTAAAAGCAACAGCGAAGCGCTGGATCTCATCCTGCATGCCATTCATGAGGCCGGTTACAATACGACCGATCAGGTGAAGCTGGCGCTGGATGTGGCGAGTTCCGAATTTTACAAGGGCGGCAAATACGAGTTGAGCGGTGAGGGCAAGAGCCTAAGCCGTGAGAACATGGTCGATTACCTGGCCGATCTCGTGCGCCAATACCCCATCATTTCCATCGAAGATGGCATGGCGGAAGGCGACTGGGAAGGCTGGAAGCTGCTGACGGAGCGCCTGGGCGATCAGGTTCAGTTGGTGGGTGATGATCTGTTTGTGACCAACCCGGCTATTTTGCAGGAAGGCATTGACAAAGGCATCGCTAACAGCATTCTCATCAAGCTCAATCAGATTGGCACGCTCAGTGAAACCCTGTCGGCCATCAATATGGCGCATCAGGCGGGTTATACCACCATTATCAGCCACCGTTCCGGTGAAACCGAGGATAGTTTCATTGCCGATCTGGCCGTGGCTGTGAATGCCGGGCAGATCAAAACCGGCTCGCTGTGTCGCTCCGAGCGAATTGCCAAGTACAACCAACTGCTTCGCATCGAGCAGGAGCTGGGACCGGTGGCCCGATATGCGGGTCCGGCCGCGTTTAAGTCCTTGCGTCCGGCAGGAGGCTCTCTCGAACTGGTGAAGTAATCCACCAGAAGACCGGTAGAAAACCAGCCGCCAAAAACTTATAATAAGGGTATCCCGGTTGAAAGAGAGGAGCGGTGTGACTATGAAATTGATTGTCAATGGTCGGCATCTGGAGTTGACGGAGGCCATCAAGGCTTACGTGTCCGAAAAAGTTGGGCGTCTGGGTCACCATTACGACTTTATTCAGGAGATTCACATCTTTTTGGGGGTGGATAAAAACCCGCGTATCAACGACAAACACCATGCCGAGGCAACCGTTGTGGTGAATCGTGCGGTTCTCCGGGTTGAAACCGCGTCTGAAGATTTGTATGCCAGCATCGACAAGCTGGTTGAGAAAATCGAGCGCGTGCTGAGCCGCCATAAAACCAAGCTGTTGGGGCGCGCCAAGTCGGCCAAGGGCGAATCCATCCGCAAGGCAGGCTTTGCCGAAGAAGTCTCGGCCTCTGAAGCCGAAGGCGTGTTTGACTTTGATGAAGAAGGCATCTACCTGACCTGGAGCGAGGAAGAAACCGAAGAGTCTGCTACCGGCTAAACCAGTCCCGGTAGAGCATCTGTCCATGTTCCGGCCTCGTTTAAGGCGCTGTCATTCCCGCAGCCAGCTTGCTGGCTTTAGATAGGGCTGGTTAGCTCTGGGAAAACATTGTCATTCCCGCGCAGGCGGGAATCCAGGCCAGCAGGCTGGCTTTCGTTGGGATTAATTCACAATGCTTTTATTGACTGATTCCTGGGCGCGCTTTTCCTGGATTCCCGCCTGCGCGGGAATGACAGAACCCAATCGAGGTCGGATCAGGTTCGCTCCTGTTGCTGTGCCTCAAATTCCGCCGCCCACGCTTCCATGCGGTTTTTGGCGGCGGCGGGAATCTCGCCACCCGGAAACAGCAGTTCATACAGATCATTCCGCACCCGCACCAGCCCGTCTGCGCGCCACAAGGTAGCCAGGTGGTCAGCGGTTTCGCGCAAGCGGGTGATGCAGGTGTACAGCAAAAAATTGTTGAGCGCACACTGGCGCTCCAGCATCATCAGCGCGTCGTACAGCGCTTGCTTATTGATGGTGATGGTCTCCCCGTCATCAAATGAGGGTTGTTCTCCAGTTGTCATCGCTCTGTCCTTTCGGTTGCTCAATAAAAAGGCTCCCAAGAATAGGAGCCGGGCGTTGATAAACCGTAACTGGACGGTCACGACAGGTTTTAGTGCCGAAGCACTTGGACATGTCCTGCCGTCACCCGGCAAATTGCCAGAATGACGGCACTTCTTATGGTCAAGTGCTGACCACCAGTTACGGGGTTATCAAGTCCCGGCCGTTACCTGTGGGTAACAGCCTTTTCAGGATAGCGGAAAGTGCAGGCGATAACAAACGGGTTTTGATTCGGTTTTACTGTTTTTGGGGAGAACGTTTTTGTCATTCCCGCGCAGGCGGGAATCCAGGCCAGCAGGCTGGCTTTTGTTAGGGTTAATTCACAATGCTTTTACTGACTGATTCCTGGGCACACTTTTCCTGGATTCCCGCCTGCGCGGGAATGACAGTATTCCTAACCTAAGCCAGCTTGTTGGCTGCCTGCACGGGGATGACAAGGGTTGTTCCTATGTGAAGCCAGCTTGCTGGCCTTCCTCAAAAATGGGTTTGACGTTATGATGGGGTCGATTGCTTTTTAATTTTTATTTTCAAATTAATGCGTGATTGTTTGGCGTGGAGTGAAGAGCCTTGGTTAACCCTTTAGATGCCCCGACCAGCGATGATAAACTCTGGGGCGGTCTGTCCTATGTTGGTTTGGCATGCTGTATGATTCCGACGATTGTCATCTTCTTCCTGAAAAAAGACGAGTCCCGTTTCATCAAATTCCATGCGCTGCAAGCGTTGGCGGTTGGTATTGTGATGATTGTGCTGAACGTAATCAGCATGGTGATTTCAGCCATTATTCCGATTTTGGGCGGCCTGGTTTCTATACTGCTGATGGTTGTTTTGACCGTCGTGTGGATATTCCTGATGATCCAGGCGTTTACCGGCAAAGACTACCGCGTGCCACAACTGGCCGACTTCATCGACCAGAACCTGATGGGCTAACGCCGAAAACTAAAGCTGGCTCCGTTCTTTCAAGCGCAGGTATTGCGCCAGCAGCGCGTCGTCCAGTTTGTCAGGCGTTGTATCCAGCACAATCGTCTGGCGGTTTTTGCTGAGGGCGGCAAGCGCTTGTTGCCTCAGCGCGGCTAAATCCATGGCCACCCCCTTTTTGCAGGCATCATACGTTGTGGTGGGCATTTCGGCGGCCTGCCGGATCAGGGCCTCATCAGAAATAGCCACCACCATGACCCTATGGTGCCCCGTAAAGCTGTGCAGGCTGCGTAACAGGCTGCGAGAAGTCATGGAGTCTGCCAAATCCGTCAATACAATGACCAGCGCCCGGCGCTTGAGATCCTCGCGGTGATCTTCGGTAATCAGGATCACCGGTGTAGGCTGACGCAGCGGGCTTTTTTTCTCCATCTCGCGCAGATGATACACAAACTGATCACGAGGTTTTTTGTAGTCGTTCCAGCCGGTGATAATGCAGGTCAGTTTGTTGGTCAACATGCCAAAACCACGGTCGTACTGGCGCACGGCGTCCAGCGCATTGCCTTCATTGTAGGTGTTGATACTGGTATAGCGCCCGGTATTGCCCAGCAGAGCCGCCGCCTCGTCTACCAGTTTATTGTTCAGATCATATATCAGTACA
>CAZXUP010000012.1:0-5850 GCA_964643815.1 uncultured Vampirovibrionales bacterium | reverse complement strand
CGCAAACTGGAGCATCACCGCTTCATAATCCGGCTCAACGGCTTGTGGTTCCGTCTCGCCCAATGTTTCCATCATGTGGTTGAAATGCCCCCGACCCAAGCCAATGGGGACATGGGCCAGCACCCGGTTGTTAAAAATACCGACACCCACACGGTCGCCTCGGTCAATCGCGGCGGCTGTAAAGGCGAGTGCGGCATTCAGGGCGTGGTCATATTTGCTCAAACGGTTGACGACGCTTTGCATGCGGTGTCCGGCGTCAATCAGAATGAGAATCGGCTGTTCCACTTCGGGTTCAAAGGTTTGCACCACCGGAACATCCAGCTTGGCGGTGGCCTGCCAGGCCATTTTTCGCACATCATCCCCGGCAAAATAATGCCGAAGGCTTGCAAACTGGGTGCCGTCCATGCCCAGGGTGCGCTTGTGAAGTTCGCCCACGCTGCGGGCTTTGGAGGCGTTGATTCGAAGGCGGCGCACCCGTTTTAAGTTGGGAATGACTTTAATCTCTTCGCTGCGGCCATCTTGCACGGTCAGCCATAGCAGGCCCAAACGGCTGCGATAGCGGGCATGGATGCGCTCAAACCGGTAGCGGCCCCGTCGGGTGGGGAATAAGCGGTAGGTGATATCCTGCCGGGAAAAGGGTGGGAGTTCAAAACGGTGCGTCAGTGATTCGGGCTGTTGATCGAATATCAGCCCGGCTGGGATGGCGTCTCGGATATTGCCTTTCAGTGTTTGCCCGCTGTTGTTGACGAGTGTCAAAAGCACCGGGTTCTCCTGGCCGATGGAAAATTTTCGGTTGAGAGCGCGTTGAAGCCGTAGCTTGTCGGGATGGACGCTGAGGAAAAAGCCATCAACCAGCAGCAGCAATATCAGTGCGGGGGTGTAAACCGAGAACAGGGTGATGAGAGGAGGCCAGAAAAAGCCGAACAGCAGCGCCGGTACGGGCAGAAAAATCAGGCTCAGGCTCAGCCGGGTGGGTTGCGCTTTCAGCAGACGGGCCAGCAACAAAATACCGCCCAATACAAAGGCCAACTGGATGGTGCTGTCTCGCAACTGTCCCCAGACGACGGCTGGAAGCTCGTTCATGATCGTCTGTATTTGGAACGTTTGTTGGTGGGCTGGAGCCGCTTGAGCGGATCGAGATATAACCGCTCTTCGTCATCCCGGTACAGCTTAAAATGCTCGCTTTCTTTGCCGTGGCACAGCATATGGGCCATGTAAGCGCCCACCATGGCATCCAGCACCGAACTGGGCGCCAGATTGGTCGGCACATTGGGAATGAGCAGCCGCTGCTTGAGCAAGGCCTGCAAAGCCCGGCAGCCTTGCGGGCTGCGGTGACGGAACGGGGTGTTTACATCCAGCCGCAGCTTGGCGTGCGGCGTAAAAAAGCTGAAAATCAGGATGCCCTGCTTCTCAACCGCGTCATAAAAATCCTTGGCGCGCTGGGCGTAGCGATCGGTTGGTACGGTTTCCGGAATGTGAGGCCCTTTTTCCAGCAGACGCAAGGGGTGCATCTTAATCTGTTGCTGTCGCCACTTGCTGGGAATGCTCAGGCTTTTGGGGATATCCAGCGCGGCGACGATATTATCCGCCGGGCCCAGGTTCTTGAGAAACAGCAACAAATCTTTGTCTTCATCCAGCTTTTCCATGCGCAGGATGTTCCGGCCTCGGTCCAGTACCGCAATCCCCGTCTCCAGGTTGTCGATGGGGGCCATGTCAATCCCGACAAAGTACCATTTATTGCCCAAGCTGGCCCGACCGTCCGAGCCATATAACTGCGGCAGGTCCTTGATTGCGATTTCGTGTTTCAGGTAGATTGATGAAGCGGACATGCCCTCATCATACCGCAAATCCCCAGGCATCTGAACGCAGGAGATATTCTATTGCAACGCGCAGGCATTGTCGGGCTTCCCAACGTGGGTAAATCCACGTTGTTCAACGCCCTGACCTCATCGTACCAGGCGGAAAGCGCCAACTACCCGTTTTGCACCATCGAACCGAATACCGGCATTGTCAAAGTGCCCGATGCACGGCTCTGGGTGCTGAAAGATCTGGCGAAAACCCAAGCCGTCATTCCGGCGGTGTTTGAGTTCGTGGATATCGCGGGGCTGGTGCGCGGGGCCAGCAAGGGCGAGGGTCTGGGCAATCAGTTTCTGGCCAACATCCGCGAAGTGGATGCGATTGTGCACGTGGTGCGCTGCTTTGAGGACGATGACATTGTGCATGTGGAAGGCAACGTAGACCCGCTCCGCGATTTGGAAACGATTCATATTGAGTTGTGCATGGCCGATGCGGCCTCCTTGGGCAAGCAAATGGAGCGCCTGAGCAAGCTGGCCAAGCAAAAAGATAAGGACGCGGTGGCTAAGATGGCCTTGTACGAGAAGATTAAGCCGATTATTGATGGCGCGGGCGTGATTGATTACGCCCAGTTCAACGAGGAAGAACAGAAACTGCTGCGCCAATCGCAACTGATGACCGCCAAACCCGTGATTTATGCGGCGAATGTGACGGAAGCCGATCTGAGCAACCCGATGGCCAATTCGCATTTTGCGCGCTTGAGCGAACGGGCCAAAGAAGAAGGGCGCGAGTGCGTGCCGATTTCCGCGCAAATCGAAGCGGAGCTAACCCAGTTGGATGCCGCCGAGCGAGACGGCTATCTGGAGAGTCTGGGGGTGACCTCATCCGGTGTGGATCGGTTGATTCAGGCGGCGTTCCGCACGCTCAATCTGCTCACTTACTTTACCGCCGGAGAAAAAGAAGTGCGCGCCTGGCCGTTTGAGAAAGACTTCACCGCGCCGCAATGCGCGGGCATCATCCACAGCGATTTCGAGAAAGGTTTTATTCGGGCGGAAATTACGTCTTATAAAGATTATGTGGATGCCGGTGGCGAAAAAGGCGCCAAGGAAAAGGGCTTTATGCGTCTGGAAGGCAAAGAGTACCTGATGAAAGATGGAGACGTTGTTCATTTCCGCTTCAATGTTTAAGTAGATTGCACTCGCCTATTTTATAAGTTTGGTGTGTGTTTCACCCGTATCTTTCGCAAAGGTTTTAAACAGGAACAGATCATACGTGTTTGGGTTGTTTACCACGCGGCGCACCTCCACACGGGTGTTGCCGTAGTCGAATTTCAGCAGGTTGGGTTCTTCCAGGCTGGTGTTGTTGATTTTGGGGTGGATGGTCTTGATAAAGGAATCGTTGTCTTCGCTCAGGACGGCGAGTAGTTCTCCATGACAGTCGTAAACTTCTGCCTGGCTATCGGCCTGGCCTGGCCTTTTTGAGGCCAATGTTTTTTTGAATTCGACTTGATCCGCAGTGTCGCAATTGCTGGTCGTCATGGGGTAGGTGCCGCGTGCGCCCCGGGGGCTGTCCAGGCCAAGACAGCCGGAAGCAGCGGCGGCTGGCAACGCGACGGCAAGCATGTATTTTTGCGCTTTTTGTTGCAAGCGGCTGTACAGACCGCCAAATGGCATCAAAGCAGCCGGTTTCAAAGACCCTGATTGAGGCATGATGCCCTCCCCTCTCGATAGCTATGTGTGAGAATAATATTCTTATGCTAGCTTAAACAGCCATTGGGGATAAGGGCTGGATTTGGGAATTGTTACACGGGGGGCAATTCCGACTCTTAAATTGTTTTTATTTAAATTGGTAGGGAAGTTGGCATTGATTTGCCTTTGGGATGGAGTGTTAAGGTATGCCTGTTGGAAATGTTGGTGGTAATGGTTTTGGCAATATGAGCGGCAATCAGCTTGCCCAGCAGTACCTGTCGGGCGAGAAAAAGCCGCCGTCGTTGAGGCAGTTGGCGTATAAGGAAATTAAGCATTTTTTCGATGTTGCGCCGTTGGGAAAGCCGGTGAAGGTGAAGCCGCCCGAAGCACAGGTGTTTGCCAGCAGCTACGATGAGCTGGCTTAAGTGTTGAGGGTTGAAAAATAGAAACTCGTTTTGAGGCCGCCTGATAGGGTGGGTTGGCTGGATTCTCATTTGCCGGGTTTCGCTGTAAGCTAAAAGCAATCCATAATATTGCAGCGAGAGCGTGACACGCGATGAGCAAGCTGAAAAACACGTTGGACGGAACTGGCGGAACCGTGGACGTCCAGACCATGAAGGCGATTCGGAAAACCAGGCCCGCCGAAGGGTTTGATTATGTGGATGTGGACAAGCCGACGCTGGGCCCCAAAGACGTGCTGATCAGAGTCAGCCTGGCGTCGGTGTGCGGGACGGATTACCATATCACAAGCTGGGACGAATGGTCGGCCAGCCGGATCAAGCCGCCGATGGTGTACGGACACGAGTTTTGCGGCGTGGTGGATAGCGTGGGTGATAAAGTGGAAGGCTTTGCGCCGGGTGATTATGTCTCCGCTGAAATGCATTTGGCGTGCGGCCACTGTTTGCAATGCCTCAACGGGAACCGTCACATCTGCGAAAACGTGAAAATTTTCGGGGTCGATTTGCCCGGCTGTTTTGCGGAATATGTCGCGATCCCGGCCAAGCAGGTGGTGAAACTGCCCGAATCCATCAAGCCCGAATATGGCGCGCTGCTGGATTCGTTGGGCAATTCGGTGCATGCGGTGTCACGGGCGGAAGTGTCGGGGAAAACCGTGCATGTCGTGGGTTGCGGTCCGTTGGGCTTGTTTGCGATTGTAGTCGCCAAAGCCATGGGTGCGCTCAAGGTTTTCGCTTCGGACGTGTCACCCTACCGGTTGGACTTGGCCAAAAAGGCCGGGGCCGATGTGGTGCTGGCGGCGAATCAGGTGAATGTCTCTGATGAGATTAAGGCCCTGACGCATGCGCATGGGGTGGATGTGGTGCTGGAGATGTCCGGCAGTCCGCCTGCGATTAATAGCGCGCTGGATAGTTTGAAACTGGGCGGGCGCGTCGTGCTGATGGGCATTCCCAAAGGCAATGTCGAACTCGATATCAGCCGTGATGTGATTTTTAAGGAAGCCACCGTGATTGGTGTGAATGGCCGCCGGATCTTCCAGACCTGGTTTCAGATGCTGGATTTGCTGGAGGCGGGCAAGCTGGATCTGGATTTTATCATCACGCACCAATTGCCCCTGTCCGAATTTGGCCAGGCGATGGAACTCATTCGCCAGGGCATCAGCGGCAAGATTCTGTTGAAGCCGTGATGTTGCCGGGAGGTTTCTGGCCGTGAAATACATCGCACTGTTGCGGGGAATTAACGTTGGCGGGCACCGGCTGATTAAAATGGAAGACTTGCGCACGTTTTTTGAAGCCATGGGTTTTCAGAAAGTGCAAACCTACATTCAAAGCGGCAATGTTATTTTTGACACGGCAAAATCCGATGTGAAAACGCTGCGGAATGCGATTGAAGAGAAACTGCTGCAATTTTGCGGGTTTGCGGTGGATGTGTATTTGAGAAGCGAATCTGAATTTGCGGCGGTTGTGCGAAATAGCCCGTTCATGATGACTGCGCCGGAACATCAGGTTTATGTGGCTTTTTTATCCGAAGCACCGGATAGTGCCTTGCAAACCGCGCTGGATGCGTATAATCGTGATATTGAACAGTTTCATTTGAATGGCAGCGAACTGTTTGTGTTTTGCGTGAAAGACAAAACACACAAGCGGGGTGGCGATCATCGCTTCTCCGATGCGTTCATCAAAAAAACATTGGGTGTTCAGGCAACCACGCGTAACTGGGCCACGGTCACTAAACTTCAGCGATTATTGACGGAGTGAATTTTTCAACATGACCACGACAACCCCGAAGCAAAGCACACGCCTTGATTTTTTGAAAGACGAGATCAAGCGCCTTAAAGACGAGCATCTGTATCAGGCCTTGCAACCGTTTGATGGGCCGCAGGGTGCGGCCATCCATGATGATTTCCGCACCC
>CAZXUP010000011.1:17362-20475 GCA_964643815.1 uncultured Vampirovibrionales bacterium | reverse complement strand
GTCGATGCCTGGAAGATGGGCCTGAAATGCGTGGCGCTGTACCGGGATGGTTCCAAGCTCTCCCAGCCGTTGAACACCTCTAAAACCGATACGGAAGAGGCGTTGGAAGAAGCGGGCGTGCCGCAACTGACTTGGGGCCAAAAACGAAAGCTGCCGCGCAAGCGCAATGGCTTTACGTTGGAAACCTCGGTCAGCGCGCACAAGATTCACCTGCGCACGGGCGAGTTTGAAGATGGTCGCCTGGGTGAAATCTTTATCGACATGTTCAAGGAAGGTGCGGCGTACCGCAGCATGGTGAACTGCTTTGCAGTGGCAGTATCGCTGGGCTTGCAGTATGGCGTGCCGCTGGAAAAATTCGTCGATTCGTTCACGTTTACGCGCTTTGAGCCGTCGGGTATGACGGATCACGCCAACATCAAGCAGTGCACCTCGATCGTGGATTTCATCTTCCGCGTGCTGGGGATGGAGTACCTGGGCCGCACCGACTTTGTGCAGGTGTTGCCTGAGGGAACGGAAACCCGCCATGAAGTGGTGCAGAAGCAACTGGAGTTGAAAACGGAAGCCCCATCCGTCGCACCCGCCAAACCGGTGGTGGATACGGAACTTTCCACCAGCCTGCTGCGCAATGCGCAACTGAAAAGCATGATGGGCGACGCGCCGTTTTGTAGCAACTGCGGCAGCATCACCATTCGCAATGGCGCCTGCTACAAATGCGACAACTGCGGCAACTCCGAGGGTTGCTCGTAAAGCTCTGAAAGCGCCTCATTGAGAAGAGAACCCGGTCAAACGATCGGGTTCTTTTTTGTGTGCGCACAAAAAGTGGATCAGTTGTTTTTATAGAACATCAAACGGTTATCGTCCACAAAAAACTACAGGGAGTTAGGCAGGATGCAGACTAATATGCGCTTGTCCTCAGTGCATACACCACAATTTGGCGCCAATGTCCGTCCTCAGGATGTGCAGCATGTGCTGGAAATGCTCTCCTGTAGGGCGGTTCGCCAGAAGGGATCTCATCTAATGATGCAGACGCCGCATGGGAAAACCCTGCCGCCAATTCCGGAACATGCGCGGGATGTGTCTGACGGGGTGATTCGTAGTATCGCGAACGCTTTGGGAGTGCCCAAAAATACGTTGGAAGACTGGATCCACCATCCCAAGGCACTCAAGAAGGCTTTACGTCAAGGTGAGTTAAACCTGAGTATTTAATTCCCGCAATTTTGCGACCTGGATTCCCGCCTGCGCGGGAATGACAAAGTTCATTCCGCAGGAGATGGCTACGGGTCTCCGTCCTTTGCAATGACGACTTGTAAATAAAAAGACCTGCCCTTTAAAGGCAGGTCTTTTTTGAGTTTTTCCTTCGCGGGATAGCGTTAAATCACAAACTCCGCGGCGGCGTTGGCGATGTTGGTGGTGGCCAGCTTGGTCTTTTCATCAAAGTACGGCAGCTCCACCGGCGCAAACTCGTTCAGCAGCGGTAGGTTTTTCTTCAACGTATCGTGGAAGGTGGGTTTTTCAATCTGGTAGAAAATACCCAGCGGCACCCGTTCTTCAACGCGGTGGGCGCGCTCAAAGCATTGGCCCATCTTCTCATTAACCTCATGGATGTCGTTCGGGTTCTTGACTTTTCCGTCGTAGCCTTCCTCGTCCAGGTAGTACACCCGGGGCACCTGTGACCCGCCCATATCCACCATTTCGGCGAAATAATCCTTGGTGTGCAGATTGTTGTACGTGGGGCAGGGCTGCAACACAGCGACGATGGCTGGGCCCTTGTGCTCGATGGCCTTCATCAGGGTTTCTTTCAGATGCTTGGCGTCGAACGCGTAGCTGCGGGCGATAAACGTGTAGCCACAAGCCAGAGCCAAGGCAACCGGGTTGATGGCAGCGGTCGGGTTGGGCAACGCCAACGACTTGGGTTGCGCCCCCTGGGCTAGCGTCGGCGAAGCCTGGCCCTTGGTGAGGCCGTAGACTTCGTTATCGAACACGATATAGGCAAAATCAACGTTGCGGCGTCCGGCGTGGACAAAGTGACCTGCGCCAATCCCGTAACCATCACCATCACCACCGGCGGCAATAACCGTCAGGTTGGGGTTGGCGATTTTAGCGCCTTGTGCAAAGGGAAGCGACCGCCCGTGCAACGTGTGCATCCCGTAAACGTGAACGTAGTGCGGGACTTTGCCGGAGCAGCCCACACCGGAAACCAGGAAGGTTTCCCAGGGCTTCAGGCCCAAACCGGCCACGGCTTGCTGGATGGCGTTGGTGATTCCGAAGTCACCGCAACCCGGGCACCAGTCAGAATGCACATCGCTTTTGAGCTGCGCGCCTTTGAGCGGGTTTTTCAATGGAACGGATGTTGTGGGACTAGAGACCATAGCTCAATACCACCTTTCTGGACTGCTTCTCATGAATTTCTTGAATGGCTGCCACCAGCTCGGTTTCCGAGATCGGACGACCGCTCCACTTCAGCACTTCGTGCGGAATCTGGATGCCGGTGCGCATGCTGACCAATTGGGTTAGCTGGCCGCCGTAGCTGGCTTCCACCATCACGGCCCGTTTGGCTTTCTTCAGGAACTCGGCCACCGCATCCGTCGGGAATGGACTCATCAGACGGATCTGGAAGAAGTCCACATCGATGCCGTACTGCTCTTTCAACACCGGGATGGCATCCAGGATGACGCCCTTGGTGGAACCCCAACTGATGATGGAGATCGGCGGGTTTTTGGCGTTGCTCGGGTTGTAGATTTTGTACTGGTTTTCTTGCGGAATTTCGCTGGCCGCGAGATCCAGTTTTTTCATCCGCTTGTGGTGCATCGGGATGCGAATCGGCGGGTCTTCCGTAATGTGGCCGTATTCGGTGTGCTCGTCACCGGTCATCCAGTAGATATGGCCCGGCATGCCCGGCAGGGGACGCGGGGAGATACCGGATTCGGTAATCTTGAAGCGCGGATACTTGGCCAATGCTTCTTCCAGGTTCTCGCCGTCAAACTTGGCGTCTTCGCCCACAATTTCGCCGCGGTCGACAAACAACTGCGATTCGTCAAACTTGGGGACGCACAGCGTGTTGTTGGCCAGCAGCTTGTCGCTGAGGAAAACAACCGTTGTCTGGTAGCGATCCG
>CAZXUP010000011.1:15931-17352 GCA_964643815.1 uncultured Vampirovibrionales bacterium | reverse complement strand
GCGATCCGCGTAATTGAACGCGTTAAACGTATCGTAGAACTGTTCGGTCAAATCGCCCGGACACATCACGAGACGCGGGTATTCACCGTGTCCGGCAAAGATGCCGGTTAGCAAGTCGGTCTGTTCGGTACGGGTCGGCAAACCAGTCGAGGGGCCGCCGCGCATGTAATCAAACACAACCACCGGCACTTCGTTGATGCCGGCCCAACCCATTGCTTCGGTCATCAGGTCGAAACCAGGACCGGAGGTGGAGGTTGAAGCGCGAATCCCGGTGGTCGCGCCACCGATGGCCATACACATCGCCGCCAGCTCGTCCTCGCACTGCACAACCGGCAAACCGTACTCGGATTGTTCTTCGAGATAAATGCACTCATCAACCGCAGGCGTGATGGAGTAGTAGGTCAGCAGGTGGCAACCGGCTTTCAGCTTGGCCAACCCGGTTGCGGCGGCTGCGTTGATGATATAGCGCGAGCCTTTGGCAGGCGGGTTCACCGGCTCATCCATGACATAGTTAAACTGGTCGTAGCCCGGCAAGGTTTTGATGATTTCGTACGCGCGGGTGGCGACCTGCATGTTCAGCTCGACCAGCTTGGCCTTGGCGCCGGTAAAGATGCCTTTCAGCGCTTCTTCCATCGCGGAAAGCTCGATTTGGCACAACGCCATCGAAGCGGCCACGGCAATGGTGTTTTTCATAATCGCCAGGCTGGTGACGGTTTTGCCGCTGGTTTTGGCCAACTCTTCCAAAATCTCGTCAAACGGGATGGCAAACTTCAGTACGTTGGGCGCCAGCTCCAGCTTGGCCGGGTCGGTGACCTTGGGGTCGTAAATGAACGCGCCGTCCGGCACCACTTCAAAGGCATGCAGCTCGGCCGTGGAGTTTTCGAAGGTGGCCAGGAGATGAACCGGGTCAACGTGGCAGTTGACGGGGGTATTCTTGACCCGAACCTGGAAGTAGCTGTGCTCGCCCTTGATGTTGGAGTGGTACTCCCGGCGTCCGTATATCCAGTAACCGGCGGCGGCGCAGGAACGCGCGAACAGGGTGGCCGAGGAGTCAACCCCGGTGCCCTGGGGGCCACCAATCATCCAGCATAAGTCTTTCGTACGATTCATGGTCTTTGCTCTTCCTTTTTTGGTTGCGCCAACCGGCTAAAACAACTGCCAAACTGAACGATACTGCACTTTTAAAGCTGTGATTGAAGCTTTAAAGTGCCGATATTCTAACAGAAACACGAAATAGCGTTAAGAACTTTCTCACAGAATGCTTGGGATGCTTCTAGGCCTTCCTGTCCAAGGCGCGGCCATTTGACTGTTAAGATATATAAATTATATCTATTTAAGGGCAATCGGACGGTTGAAATCGTTTTTATTTATATACTGAGTATTCCATAATCTGCGCGAGGGCCTTTGTGTGTTTGAGAAGC
>CAZXUP010000011.1:0-15921 GCA_964643815.1 uncultured Vampirovibrionales bacterium | reverse complement strand
GAGAAGCTGAAAAAGTTGGTGATGAAGAAGTCGGGTGTCTGCAATGGCATGGATATGGGCATGCAAGGCGCCTGTGGCAGCATGGATATGGACAGCATGGGCGGTATGGATATGATGACGCAAAGCGCGTCGTCGATGATGTCTTCCAAGCCCCGCAAGAAAAAGAGATTGGGCGTGATTGGTGCCGGAACCGCCGGTATTTTGACCCTAATCCATTTTTGCACCTGGCTTGAGGACGATTGGGAAATCTATTCCATTTACAATCCCCACAAGCAGATTTTAGGCATTGGCGAAAGCACCAATGGCGAGTTTGTCGGCCTGTTGGAACGTGGGATCCGCTTTTGCCTGGGGCATCAAGAGGACTTGGATGCGCTGGACGCCACCCTCAAGTTTGGCAGCCGATTCCAGAACTGGCGGCCCAATTCCTGGCTCAACCCGTTGCTGGATGGCAACATTGCCCTCCACTTCAACAATTACAACTTCAAAAATTTGGCGTTTGGACGACTTGAAAAACTCTGGCCGCGCCAGTTCCGTTTTATCGAAGGCGACGTAAAGGGCATGGTCAATCATGCCGATCGCGTGACCGTCACCATTGACGATCAGGAGCATGAATTTGATTTTGTCGTTGATTGCATGGGCACGCCCACCTGCTTTAAAGAGTATGTGATGAGCGATTGCTCTCCCGTCAACCGCTGCCAGATTCATAGCATTACGGATTTTGAGTATGACGCCTGGACCGATCACATCGCGCATCCGCATGGGTGGATGTTTGGTGTTCCGTTGCAGTCCAGAAAAACGTTTGGCTATATGTATAACGACACCATCACCTCCAAAGAAGAAGCCATCATGAACATGAAAGAGATTCTCGGGGTCGATGAAATCGAAAACAAGGAATACCTGTTGAAGTGCTATTACGCGAAAGAGATGGCGCAAGGACGAGTCTGCAAAAATGGGAACAAAGCCTTGTTCTTCGAGCCTCTGGTTGCCAACTCGATCTTTGTCTACTTGTACACTAACCGTTTGATCTACGACTACATCATGGGCAACACGGATGCCGCCAGAACCAATGATTCGTTCGTCAAGGCGGTGCAATCGATGGAAGATGTCATCAGCTATTATTACCAGGGCGGTTCCATCTACGAGAGCAAATTCTGGGATTACGCCACCGTTCATACGCGCGAGCGTCTGAAGAACCGGCCAGCCTTTAAAGAGATCATGGCGATGTACAGAAACCTGAAAGATCGCGGGATTCTGCATACCGCACCCACCTATGGCCTCAAGCCCCTCACCTGGGAAATTGTGGATGAGCAAATGGGGTACGGTTACCTCGATGGCATGCCGGATATGGACCAGTACATGGATCAGTCTTTGTGGACCGGCGAATTTGAGGAGCGGCTGCGCGCCTGACTTTCCCCAGCCTGTTTCCTGCCAGAACGTCATCAAGTGTCCCTGGAGGTCCTGAAACGTGATTAATTTGTCCACCCCGGATCTGATCCATTTATTGCTCAGTCTTGGCAGCCTGTTGCTGCTTTCCAGATTGGCCACTGCATTTGTCGGTAAGTTCAACATCCCGGCGGTGTTGGTGGAAATTTTGCTGGGCGTTCTGATTGGCCCGACATTTCTGGCGACAGTGGCTCCGGCGGTATCCGGCTGGCTTTTTCCGACAACGGGAGAAATCGGTGTGGCCTTGCAAGATTTGTCCCGTGTTGCCGTCATCATGCTGTTGTTTGTGGCCGGGATGGAAACCAATCTGAAAGCGCTTCGTGCGGAAGGCTCCAGAGCAACGATCACCGCTCTGGGTAGTTTTTCGGTTCCGTTTGCCGTTGGTTTCCTGTTGGTTTTAGCCAACCCGCTTTTGTTTGGCATGACGCCGGATCGCGCGTGGCTGCTTCCCTGTTTTGTGGGTGTTGCCTTCGCCATTTCGGCATTGCCCGTCATTATCAGAATCCTGATGGACATGGGCCTTTACCAGTCCAGGATTGGTGTGATCACGGTTGCTGCCGCCAGTGTCATGGATATGCTTGGATGGGTAATGTTTATTACCATCCTGACGTGCCTTAATCCGGTTCCATTGCACGAATCCGCCAAGATACTCTGGTCTCACATGACGCTGCTGAGCTTTATTGCCGGGATTGTGGTTGGCAATCTGCCCCTGATTCCTGCCAAAGCCAGCAAGCTGCTGTATGGTTTTGTTGTTTCGGTTATTTCACCTTTCTTTTTTCTGTCTATCGGTGCAACGCTTAACTTTGGCGCCCATCTGAATTTGACATTGATAACGGTCGTGATTGTGGCGGCAACGCTCAGCAAGCTTGCAGGCACTTTTCTGGCCGGTCGGTTGAGCGGCTTAAGAAGCAAAGAGGCGCTTGCCTTGGGGTTTGCCCTGAATGCGCGCGGCGCGATGGAAATCATTCTCAGCAAACAGGCCCTGGAGGCTGGATTGATACAGCCCGATCTGTTTATAACCCTGATTGTGATGTCGATGTTTACCAATGTGCTCAGTGGCCCGATGGTTAAAACGCTGCTGTCGAGCCAGGGCCAGCAGAGAGTGTACCCCTTCCGGGCGTATGCGGGCTTCTCGGGGCGCTGGCAGCGTGTTGTCGGAAATTAACGACCGACTCTTGAAAGACAAGACGAAATAGATGTTTTGCTGAAAAGCGCAAAAACATGAGAACAGAGACCTGTTTGGGATCATCCAAAGGGTAAATTATGTCTTAGGCAGCGTGTTTTAGCCTTTTGACCGCCTGGGACAAGCTTCGGTAGTCTTTGATTTCCTCATCCGACAGGGCGGATAGCAAGGCGTAAATCCGCCGGTTGGTAGAAGCGGTACTATCTTCCAATTGCAGTTCGCTTTGAAGATTAATCATGTAGTGAGGGTCCTCAAGCAAGTCCGTGGTTTTTGTCAGCGTGACGGCATGCGTATCTGCCGGTGCTTTTGGGTTGAGCATAAACGTTGCTGCGCGCAGATAGTTGTACAGGCTCTTCGGTGATTGCTTCAGGTCTTTCATCATATATTCAAAGTAACCATTGGCATGCCGGAGCTCGTCATCCGCAATACGGTGGAAAATATCTTTTCCGACAGGTTCCGACAACCAATGCGAAATGCCCCGGTACCACATGGCCAGACGATGCTCGCTAAGGAAGTGAATCATCAGGATCGTTTGTTTGTCGCTGGGCGGTATGGACATTCGTATCTGCTGCAATTCGGATTCGGCAATATCAATGCCGACATGAGAAAGATATTTTTTCAGGGTCAGACAATGCTTCATTTCCTCGTAATACCAGATGGAGACAAAGCAGGAGAAGTCGATATCGTCGTAAAAGTCCCGGATAAAAGCTTCTGCTGCAAACAGCGAACCCATCTCGGTTTTACAGATATTACGGATGTTCTCTTTTTGATAGGGTGTCAACTTGTCCGGCTGAATCTGATCCCAGGCAATATCCTCTTCCAGGTTCCAGCGAACCTTTTCCAGTTTGCTGAAGAGTTTTTCATAAAGCATGCAATGATGCTCCTTATGCTTAAGCGGGAAGTTCTTGTTTGGAGAGCCTCACATTGGGGTATTTGCGGATTTCCCGGAGCTGTTTCAGTTCGCCGTCTTCCACAAAGGTAAAGGCCTGACCTGATTTCCCGGCGCGACCGGTTCGTCCAATTCGGTGAACGTAAAATTCACTGTCTCTCGGAAGGTCAAAGTTGAATACAGCTTCGACGTTATTCACATCCAGTCCTCTGGCTGCGACATCGGTTGCCACCAGCAACTGGGTATTTCCCTTGCGGAAGCCTTGCATGATTCTGTCGCGCTGAGACTGGGTCTTGCCGCCATGTAAGCCTTCGGCAGCATAGCCGGCTTGCTTCAGTTTCTTGGTCAGTGCGTCAACCTTATACTTGGTATTGCAGAAAACCAGGGTTTTTCCAAACTGGTAATGCTTCAGGAGTTGCACCAGGACCGTCATTTTGTCGGCCTTGTGCACTTCAAAATAGCATTGCTCGATTTTGACCAGCGGTTGATCGTGTTGAGCGACTTTCACATGGAGAGCGCTTCGCTGATACTTGGCCGTGAGTTCCAAAATCGATTTTGGCATCGTGGCGGAAAAGAAAACAGTTTGTCTTGAAGCGGGGGTCTGTTTCAGTATTTGCTCAATATCAGGCCGGAAGCCCATGTTGAGCATTTCATCCGCCTCATCCAGAACCACGGTTTCAACGGCGTTTAACTGCAATGCGCCACGCCGGATGAGGTCCAGGGTTCGCCCCGGCGTTCCGATGACAATTTGGGGTTGCAGTCTCAGTGCCCTAATCTGGCGTTCGATGGGTTGTCCGCCATAGATTGAGACAGTCGCAAGCTTGTTTTTGTATTTTGCCAGTTTCTGAAACTCCCCGGTGACCTGGAGCGCCAATTCGCGAGTGGGGCACAAGACAATGGCCTGCACGCGTTTGTTTGCCGGTTGAATACGTTCGAGAAGGGGAATCGCAAAGGCAGCCGTTTTTCCGGTACCGGTTTGCGCCTGCCCAATAACATCCCGGCCTTCAAGCAAATAGGGAATGGTTTGTTCTTGGATGGGAGAAGCTTCCTTAAAGCCCATCTCATCGAGGGCCTTTTGGATTTCTCCGCTTAAATTCAAATGTTTCATGAGTCATCTTTCTGTTTCTATGTCGCCGCCTAACGTAGCTTAAAGAAGCTGTCAAGAATGGGCAGCGCCTTGATGTGCATGAGGAATCTTTACAAGCTAGAACCGCCGCTTGCTACGCTTGGCAGCGGCTCCTTTCTTGCGGTACTTACGAGCGTTTTCCCGGTTACGGGCCGCTTTTTCCTTCTTTTGGTTATTTTTGGCCATGAAAGCGCGGCTTAATAAGCGCGGCTTTGTTGGAAGCAATCCCGGCAGTAAACAGGCTTGCTGCCGTTGGGCTCAAAAGGAACCTGGGTGTTTACATTGCAACTGGCGCAAACGGCATCGTACATCTGGCGTTGCGGACGGTCGTAGCCGCCGCCACCGTATCCGCCACGGCTGCCGCTTCCATAGCCCCCACCACCGCCACGGTTGGCCTTGGCGGCATCCCGGCAAGGTTTGCACTTGCGCGGAGGCTGGAAGCCTTTGGATTCGTAAAACTCTTGCTCTTCCTGGCTGAAAGCAAAATCGGTGCCACAAGCGGCACAGGTGATAGCAGTTGTCATCAATTCGGACCTCTAATATATGCTAGTAAATGCAGACTTTAGCTGAGGTCCGTGATTTTAGTGTTAGGAAAACGACAAACCAGAACAAAAATCTATCTCTGTAGTATGCGCTACTTCATATCAATATACAACCCCTGGACTATTCATCTTGCATCCCCTGTGCGATGATAGTAAAGAGGAGTTGTTAGACAGATATACCAATTTCTCTGGAAAGTCGTGTGTTTTGACTCGTAATTACCCGCAAAATCCTGCCCTTCAGCCGATTAAAGGGATTATTATTTTCAATTCGATTGATGAGATGCCCTCTAAGGCTGAAGCGTTACTGAAAACCCTCTGCTGCGAAGTGGTCTCCACTCATGAAAACCGCTTTACGGTGAAAACCAGCCGAGGCAATCTGCAATCCATCAAGCAACGCTGGCTGGATAATAAGCTCGATAGCCCGATTAACCGGGAGATGAGCGCCTGTGTGTCCCAAATCATTATTGGCGGGGCTGCAAACTAAAGTACCTGGCAGGCTAAGCCGGTCCTGGCTCTTTGTCTCACAGCGTATGTGTTGTTTTGCCTGGAAACCAACCTTGCGATGTGCGTTTTGTAAGGCTGCATAAGGTGCTGCATAAATCACTTAATAAACCGTTGCGACATGCTGCAAGAAAAATGATAGCTGCCCCTGTTCCTTTGTTGGAAGACCCCTGTGTGGTTTCGGGGCTTTTACGTTTGCGCTTGTAAACCATGTGGATCCGCTTGCACTGATATTGCCCTTACAGTAAAAAAGCGACTCCTTAAGGGAATCGCCAAAAGCCTTGATATTAAGTGGTGGGCGGTACTGGACTCGAACCAGTGACCTCCACAATGTCAATGTGGTGACGTTAACCGCTACGATTGTAAATTATCCCTAAGAATACCTGTTAATAGGGTGTTTTAGTATTGAAGTGTTTTAATAAATATTGTAGAGTATTAGTAGGATATGTCCACTAGGTTGTCCACCAGGAGGAAGAATGGCCACCATAGAAAAACGAGAGAGATACCGTGTCAGGGTACCTTTGCCGGGTGGAAATTTTAGGACGGAATATGTAGTTGGCCTTGAAAAGGCTGAGAAACGAGCGAAGGAAACGGGAGGCACCGTTGACCCACGGGCACGTGTATCTTACCTTGTCAAGATTCGGAGAAAGGGTCGTCCTCTTGTTACAAAGTCATTTGCACGGCGAACGGATGCTAAGGAATGGGCCGAGAACTCTGAGGTAGACATACGGAGGGGGAAATACTTTAAAACCGCCGAGGCTGGCAAACACACCCTTGGGGAGTTAATTGACCGCTACAAGCGGGATCGCCTTCCTTTGCGGGGACGTGACAGGGAAACAGTAGGGCCTCAGCTCGATTGGTGGAAAGGCCAGCTAGGCCGCTACATGTTGGCTGATATTACGCCTGCAATGATCGTCGATTGCCGAGATAAGCTTCTGAACGAGCCTCAAAAAAAGAAGGGTGAAGAGAAGGGGCACATGCTGTCTAACGCTACAGTAATCCGCTACCTGGCTTCTCTCAGCGTTTGTTTTACTTACGCGGCCCGTGATCTGGGCTGGATTGATTCTAACCCTATTCAGTCTGTTACCAAGCCCAGAGCATCACGCGGGCGGGTTCGCTTCCTGACGCCAGAGGAGCGGGAAAAGCTGCTAGCCAAGTGTAAGGCCAGCCCCAGTAAAGCGCTTTATCCTGTGGTCGTCATCGCCCTGGCAACAGGGGCGCGGCTATCTGAGATCACCGGCCTACGGTGGAAAGACATTGATTTCCAGCGGAAGATTATGCGCTTGGAAGAAACGAAAAATGGTGACCGCCGCGCTGTGCCGTTGGCTACACCTGCCATGCAATTACTTCAGGAACTGCAAAAAGTGAGACGGATCGATACGGACCTAGTATTTCCCAGAGAAGACGGTAAGGCTCCGATAGACCTGCGTAAGACATTCGCCCGCACGGCGGCCAAGGCGGGACTGGATGAAAAGTTCCGCTTCCACGATCTACGCCATACGGCGGCCAGTTACTTGGCAATGAGCGGGGCTAGCTTGATAGAGATTGCTACCATCCTGGGCCATAAGACAATGGCTATGGTAAAGCGGTACAGCCACCTTACGGACCAGCATACAGCGGCAGTTTTGGAACGTGCGTCCGAGAGTCAGCTTGGCCCGGAAAAGAAAGAAACGACCAAAAAACAGAGGAGGCCAAAAACAAAATAAACTTCTTGGGGAGTGGACCGACAACCAGAGTAGCAAGCAATGGAGGAACACCACCCATGACATATGTTATTCCCGCATTAGGTTTCTTTGTCACTACCTTGGAGGAAGCCCAAGAGAAAGTGGCAGATCTTCCACCCGAACAACAGGAAGTATGGGCCTACGATATGGCCGCACCGGAGTTTCTAATGAAGCATTGGGTCAGCTCGAAAGTTTTGCCCGAACCCTCGAAAAAAGGTTCTTTCTATACGTGCCCCTCTTGTCAGGGGACAGCCTTGGGCTAATATAGGTGCAACCGAACTAGGGGCGAATAGTGCCTACCGATGACAATATAAAAGATTGGATACAGCGGGCCGAGAGCGGGGACGTTCATTCGGCCCGCTGGCTTGTGGACGAACTGGCACAATGTCTGTACCGTAACGAGCCGATCCCGGAGATGGTGCGGGCCTATTTTGCCCCACGACTTGCGGAGATCGGGCAGAACCCTGATGCTGATCCTTTGACCGAACTTGGCCTGAAGGCCCGACGGGGGAGGCCCTCAGAGGACTGGCAAGAACACCTAGAGCTGGTAAAAGCTGTTGCCAATGCGGTAGGCCTTGAGGGACTTTCAGAACGTGCAGCCTTTGAGAAACTGGCCTCATCCTTCAGTCTGTCGGAGGAACGGGTAAAAACTCTGTTCTATGCCAATGTAGAAGCTTGTATGCCATTCCTCTGCCCTCAGTATCATACTTATTGCGAAACAAAGAAGCGGTGGCATCAACCAGATTAGAGTTGGGTTGAAAAAGGCAGGGAATTAGTAACACGGGCGGTGGCATTAAAAAGCGGCCATAAATGTAATTACAGGGCAGCACTGAACTGCCCCGAATATTACATAAACTATGGGGGAAATCGCCATGGCCGAAACTGCAACGCGGCTTATTCCAGTTACAGTCTGGAACGAATACCATGCATGGCCGTCTATCGCGGGCCTACGCTACTTGATATTCAATGAGAAGGCGAACGGCTTTTCTAACTGTTTGCGACGGGTGGGGCGGCGGGTGCTGATTGACGAAACCAGTTTTTTTAAGTGGGTAAATGAACAGAACCCACAAGCTGCACAGGGGAGATAAGCCGATATGGAAAAGATTCCCATCGCTGTTTATGAACGGCTCATTGGCAAGGGCGATTTTAGATCGGACGCTGCCAACAAACTATTTAAAAACGTTGTGCTGACAGTGCAGGGGCTGGCTGACAGTATCGCCCTTGGCCAAGCGTTCTCTGCGCAGTTCGATAATGGTAGGCGGGCTAGTGAAAACTTCCTTTCTTGTGGGTTTTTGGCCCTGGATTTTGATGATGGATGGACCGTGGCCGAGGCCATGGCCGATCAGTTTATTCGGAAATACGCGGCCATTATTTATACAACGGCCAGCCATCAGCAAGAAAAAAACGGGAAACCTGCCTGTGATCGCTTTCGAGTGGTTTTCATCTTGGAAAAACCGATCCAGAATGCAGAAGGTTACCGTGCTGCAATGCGTGGTCTATTTCAGAAATATCCGCAAGCCGATAAGTCTGCCGGAGATCCGGGCCGTCTTTTCTGTGGTTCACCTGGCTGTAAAGTGGAGGTACTTACGGATGCTTAAGCTGTTTAAAGATAAGTCTCTCTCCGATTCAGTTGTTCAAGAACTGATCGATGTGGGGCAATGTAAGCTACTAGAAAAAAGAGCCTCGGTTTTTAAGGAAGGCGACATTACGCCGGAGATGGTGCGGGGCATGTTAGCTTGTATTCCGTTTGACGATGCGGGCAATGTGACCTTAACGGATCATTTGGGCCAGACAAGGGTTGGCTATGTCGCTTACCGCGACCTGATTTTCTCTATCTCCTGCGCAATAGGGCCGGACGCTACCCATGAAGTCGTACAGAATAATTCGGACGCCCGCTGGCATGATGATAAGGGGGGCAGCCATGTCTATACTATCGCGCATAGCGCAAATGGCACTACTAAAGCCGAAACATTGATCTACCACGCTCGGCTAAACGGATATCAACTGCCGCCGGAACTGGCTAAAAAGTATCATGAATACGGCCGCCAACCGGGACCGGCTGTGCTTGATGACGTATTGGGAGGAGGAGCAGGTTATATAAGCCTGGGGGGCGTTCTGTATCAGTATGATGGCCATGGCCTGTATGTGCCGGTAGACATGGAGCAACTGCGGCGTACTATTCTGGAATACTTTACGACCTACCCTAGTAGGGGCGGTAAAGCTACCTACGCTAGGACAGAGTGTGTCGCTGAAGCTGTCTCTTTCTTAATCACTCATCGGATTCCAGATGTCGGAACTGTAATCAACCCGCCGGGCTGTAGTTATAAGAACTGTATGCGCTTGGTCTCTTATGGTGCTGACGGTATACCGACATTCAAAACCGTTCCGCATACCCCAGATATTATTTTTACTACACGTTCCAAGGGCGACTTTCAACCAGACACAGAACTGGAAGCTTTCAACCAGTGCTATGACGATATTCTTGGGGATCGCAAAACATCGGAGGGTGCGGCGATACAGGAAATCTATTTTCGGACGCTGGCTGCCGGAATTGATATGCACCATGCCCGTAAGTGTCTGAAGAAGATGCGGCTTATCAAAGCGATCATCCTTGGCGGAGAGGGTACAAACGGCAAGGATACAGGACGCGTACACTTACAGGCGCTCTTCGGCGGAGACGGCTTTACGGAAGTGACGTTACAGGAATTTAGGAACGCTGACAGTGAAAAACGGACCGATCTGTTTAGTATTGCACGCCTACGGTATAGCGCCTTTAATTGGGCTATTGAAAGCGGAAAAGTCTTGCTAGATACCTGCGAAACATTGAAAAAATTTATTAGTGGCGACACCATGCACGCGGTCGATCCGCACGGCAAAACATTTACGTTTATCCCAAAGGTCCCCACAATATTCAACGTTAATAAAATGCCTGCGCTTCGTGGAAACACGCGGGCCATGGTGGACAGGTTTTGTTTGATCGTTCTTCCACACACGTTTGTTCCTGAAAACGAATACGATGGAAATAATCCCCGACACCGCAAGATCATACCCAAGTTTAAAGACGACCCAGATTTTATCCGAGAAAATATTCTACCGGCCCTTGGGAATCGTTTGGAACAGGCCTTTATAGACTTATGTCGAGAAGGCAAGATCGACTACAGTGTTGCCAATCAAAACCTGACCGAAGCTCAGAAAGACAGCAGCCATATCTACCAGTTTCTCGATGATCAGTGTCTAGAAGCCTGTGTGGTAGAGAAAGGAATGCTTGTACAACAGGCGTACGATAGCTTCTATGGGCCATGGGCCAATGGAGAAAGATATATTGTTGACTCGGCTTTTGGTGGGCGTCAGTATAGCCACCCGCACGATAAATACGACCAGATCATTAGACACCACAACCAGTTCTTGAAGCGACTGCTTGAAGTACATCCCGGTCTGCCACACAAGAGAACCGCTAAGGGGACTCTGATTGGTTTGAAACAGGTACAAGGCACTAGTCCAAAGTACCCATGTCTGTTGGATAGCTGTATGAAATCTATGCGGTAGTCCGAAAAGTGACGACTTAAGTGATCACTCAGTGACGACTATGCCACCGTCTAAAAAAGATACTCTGAAAGGGTTTTAGACTAGTTAGTGACGACATGACGACTAAAAACAGATTTTTTTCTATCTTATATATTTTTATTTTTCATACCTTCTAATTTTTAGCATTTAGTCGTCATGTCGTCACTCAGGCAGTCATAGAAGGCATTTCCGTCTGATCGGGGTCGTCACTGAGTGATCACTTAAGTCGTCACGTTGTCATATTTCAGCCATGGCCACTTGTGCTAGTATGCCAAAATGTCCGAAAAAGAGCGCCCCCCATGCAAAAATTCAACCTGGCTTTCCGGGCCACCATACTCCTCTTGGCCCTATTAGCCGTATTCTATCAATACTCTATTCTGTCCACCCTTAGCTTGATTAACCGTAACCTTGATCGAATAGATGTTGCTGTAAGGCTAGACCCTTTTAGCATACAGGCCGAGGCTCTCCGCACGAGAGAGGTTGTCCAGAATATTCAAGACATTTTGGACATGTCCGATCAACTTGCTCCAAGAACAGAGGTTTACGAAAGCAAGGGACGCACCAGACGTGAAATGTATTCCAACCTGCGGGAACGGAAACTATTGCGGGGCTATTAGTTTGAGACATGCTTGCGTCTCACTTACCGAGTTCAGATAGGAAATTATCCGTACGGCTGTGTGGAACCACAAAACCCCCACCCGTACCCGCTCAAAGGCCGCTAATCGGAGATTGTAATAATAATAACTTTTGAAATGTTGTCTGATAGAAATTAATTAATTGATCAAGGTTTTTATTGGCAGTGTATTTTAGTCATTTGAATTGCGACGTATGGTATCAAAAGTGTTGTTATGAGCGGATATTCTGCCTATCGACTTTGCATGAAAACCCTTCCAAAGCGTGTGCATTAGTGCTACAATAATTGAAGTAATACCTCCTAGAGCTAGAAATACTTCAATAGGGGTCATGCAAATGTCTCGTATTCCGAATAATTTCAAGGCGGGTAGAAACCCGCATGGTACACGGATAGCTCGTTCACACCGTGCAACGCCCGAAACCCACGCTTGGATCAGTGCAAACCGCGATTGGCTAGAGCGAGAAGTACATACTATGCGGCCTACAGAGCCTCCTTGCTACGAGGGGCCATAAAAAGTGGAAAACAGTCTATCCTCTCCTATCGCCTCTATCATTCAGATTGGAGATAGTTCGGTTGGTTGGTACGTTACCTTGCAGCACCCCGGCCGGGAACCTGTGCGAGTTCAGATGACGACGAATCAGCTTATACATAGACACCTTTTCAGACGGCGATTTATTGAGGCTATAGCCGCCGCCCCTGAACTTCCTGACAACAAAGCAGATTGGGAAAAGTATTTAAACGCCCCCTTGTCTAGCAGCGAAAGGTTTACGGTAGCCAGTACGCTTGAAGAGAAAGAAGTTCTGTTTCATAAACTGTATCCATACATCCCGCTCCCTAGAAAGCGGAACCAGCGGCCCTGGTACTAAAGTAAGAGGACCTTGTAAATGGTACACGTTTCAGCAATTGAAGTGGTCATGATCGTAAGTGCATTCCCCCTTAGCTATGCTGTTACTTATTATTTGGGCAGCGCACTGTATCGACTGTATGACTATGTGAGGAACCCATAGTGGCCGATCCAGTTTCAGCAACTATGGCGGTTCTCAGCATCGCCGGCGGGGCGGTAAAAGCGTTTCAATCTATCTCTGATGCCCGTGCCAGAAACTCAGAACTTGATGCGAATGCTAGGGCGGCGGATATAAACGCCCAGACCGCCAACAATAACGCTGCCCTTGAAGCCCGGCGCAGAGAACGGGAACTGACGGAAAACCGCAGAAAGTACAATTTAACCAAAGGTCAAACCCGCGCCCAAGCTGGCGCCCTGGGAATATTTGGCGGATCTACATTGGACATCCTGGCCGATATGGACGGCATGCAGTTGTTCGAGCAAACCGCCATTGTTGACGAACGTACCTCTGCTCAGAACTCCTATTACAACCAGGCCGCCGCTTTCAAGAACCAGGCCAGTGGTCTGCGTGGTGCCAAACAATCGGGCACCCTGGGAGCCATCGGGAGCTTGATTAGTGGCTTTAAAGGCGCTATTGGCGGGATAAGCACTGCGCCGTCTGGAGGAGTTGGCCATGCGACACCGCTTGATCCAACTTTCGATATTAATCCGAGTATTGGGATGTAAGGCTTTTGTTTAACTCTTTGGACGTTTCATAAGTTGGCAAACTACGCCGTATGCAGGGCCACTGATAGCGTCGGCTGTGTAATGGCTTATATCAATATCTTGACCTAACTTACTAGTCCAATGGCCATCAGCTAATTGTCGTGCTGCGTGTTTAACTTGTCCCCACATGCCATACAAGGCAATCTTCTCAAAATCAGCTTCAAGGTCATCACTATCACATAGCTCAAACCCTAAGCCCTTAAACACTTCTATAAAGACTGTAATCGTATCCTCTCTGGGAAAATTGGCGGGCCAGTAATACATATTTGTCCTATCAGGCCACCACCATTTAGTATCATCCCCTGCGGCCCAAGCAATACAGTTATACTTGGGCGTTTTTTGACTGGTTTGATGATATTTATCCTGAGTAAGTTGCGGGAAATCTCGACTGGAAAACATGTCTACCTATTGGCTAACAAAGAACAACATCAAGATAACCTTTCACGATTGCCCAATCAAGCCAATCTTTATTCATAGCTTCTAGGCTTCCCCGATTTTCTGGTCTGACTGGATCTTGTCCGGTAATGGCCTGTAAGGCCCAGTATAAATGTTGTGGACCTTGGTTTAATTCCTTAAAAATCACTGGCAGAACCTGAGGTCCCAAGCCAATAATGCTTTGATAGTTCATATTGAGGACCATATCTTCTGTACTAGAAATAAACCTAGTTTCTTCTTGCCACTTTTCAAAAAGAGTGTAGAAATCAACTGCTATGTCCAAAGCACTGCGAGATGTAAGATGCCTCTTTTTAGAGAGGTCTTGCTCAAGTGTGTAGAGGGTGTGAGCATACCCTGTGTCAGAGGTAGTGTAATAACTAGGACTCTGCCTCCTGTGGACCCATAGAGGAGATGTTTGAGGAACTTTGGCAAATTGGTTCATTTGAACAGCTCCTGTGTTGCCTCTGTAATGTTATTAAAGAAAATCTCATTCTTGTAGACGTGTAATTTCTCGAACGTCTGCCAAATCTCTTCACTAGCGGGTTTGAATGTTTGTGTTGAAAAGACCTCAATATCAAAAATTAACGGTAAAAAAGGTTCTTCGGGTGGGTGTAGCTCTATAGTTTGGTTGACAATACCGCTTAGCTCTTGTTTCTCATCTTCCAATTGAAAGCGAAGGAAGAAATTCTCATTAAGCTTAAGAGTGCTTCTCTTCAGCATTGGCGGTACAGATATAATATATTCGTTCAGGTTGCTGATAGGGTATGGTATCTCAATCCTATTAATGTACCGAAGGGCGAGCCTAACAATGTTGATAGGTTCTGACACCTCTTTATATTTATCCCACAAGGTTTTAGACTCATCCCTTATTTCTTCCCAACTGGAATAAGGATGTAACTTGTTAAAGGTAAATCCATCTTTTCTAACTTGAACAAACTTTTGCTTCTCGTCCGAAGAGAAAAGATAGCCGTCTGTTTCTCTTGATGCAGGAGCGATAGCGATCTGCCCTTTGTCGTCGAAGCTAATCTCCCCCTGCATCCTTTCCCTACGTTTTTTGATTGGAAATTCAGCTTTTAATTTCTCGTCATTAAATGACTGGAGATTCTCCAGAGTTATATCATTTGGCAATACTACCCTAATATCAAGAAGAGCCTCCTGTATTGGGGCATTTTTAAAACGCATCTTTTACCATCCAAACGGCCCGAATTCGGGCAAAACTCTATCCTAATATACATTCTAGAGCATTCTCAACGAAAAAGGGATGCTCTAGGCGGGGGATTGTAACTTTTCCTAATCTAAAAATCCTCTGTCCTAGCCTGTGCCGCCTGGAGGAGTTAAGGGGTAGCACCTACAACAAACAACAGCAGACATGCCTTCAAACTCCCTTGTCTGGCAGATTGGTAGGCGCCTCCTCCAAGCGAAAGGGCTTTACCCCCTCCCCCCGGCAGCTTCCGGGATGGTGATGCTAGAAGGCTGCCCCCCTGTGGGCCTTCAGTCAATGGGGTTGGACATGGTGGCCCAGGCGTTCAGCCCTAGTAGACATCAATTAGCCTGTAGGTACATGCTGAATAAGAGTGGAGTGGGGGTAACAACCACCTCGTTTGTTCCCCTAAAATGAGTTGGCTTTAATCTTCAGTTGTCCACCAAACTGTCCACCAGACCCTTTTACTAAAAAACCACAAAGCTGGAAAGCCTTGTGGGGAGTGGTGGGCGGTACTGGATTCGAACCAGTGACCTCCACAATGTCAATGTGATGCGCTACCAACTGCGCCAACCGCCCGGACACCATTCGTATGCATATTTATCGATGAAACGGGCCCCTAAGTCAACTTGTTTGCTCTGGTGACCGGGTGGACGACATCGGGTGGGACGCCTACAATGGAAACACTCATCCCCCGATCCGGATTAGGTTTTCCTGCATGCACACCCCGGCCCAAGCAGAAACTGCCGAGCAGCGTTCAAAGCCGCTTTCCTTGTTTCGCCTGCTGTGGCGGTATCGGGAGGTGTTTTTTCAGTATAAAGGGCGTCTGCTGCTGGGCATCTTCTGCTTGGTGCTGGTCAACGGCTTTGGGGTGGCAATTCCCTGGCTGGTCAAGGCCTCTGTTGATGTGCTGGAGAAGATGAAGGCAGGAGGTCTGTCTGAGGCCCTGTGGCAGGATTTCTACCAGCCTTTGGGCTGGATTGCCTTGTTGGCCTTGCTGGGCTTGCTGAGTCGAGTGGCGTCCCGGATTTTTCTGCTGGGGGTGGGGCGGCATGTGGAAGCTGACTTCC
>CAZXUP010000010.1:12085-20697 GCA_964643815.1 uncultured Vampirovibrionales bacterium | reverse complement strand
CGCGGCATCCACCAGGTAGGTTTTGCCGTGTTGCCTGGCCAGCTTTCCGATTTGCTCAACCGGCAAGACAGAGCCAATGACGTTGCTGGCGTGGGTGGTTGCAACCATTTTAATGTTGGGTTTGCTCTTTAGCAGTTCTTCATAGGTCTTCAAATCAAACGGCGCTGCATCGGTATAGGGTACGATGTAAAACTCGATGCCTTTTTCGCGCGCTATCTTGCGGATGGGGCGCGACAGCGCGTGGTGTTCAATCGCGCTGAGGATGACCCCATCGCCTGTTTGCCAGGGAAAGGCTTGAATCGCCAGATTAAGCGCATGGGTGCAACCGTTGGTAAAGCTGATGCGGTCGGCATCACCGATGTTGAACAGATGGGCCAGGGTTTGGCGCGCTTCTTGCAGTTGGTTGCCGCCGAGACGGGCGGCCTTGGCCGTGCCGCGCTTGGGGCTGAACATGCTGCGAAAGGAATCGTTTAGCGTTTGGTAGACGGATTCGGGTTTGGGCCAGGTGGTGGCGGCGTTGTCCAGATAATGCATTGCAAAGTCCTTTATAAGCCGGGGTCGATCATGGTGGCGGGGAGTTGCTGGCAGGCGACTCCCATGAAATATCGAACCACTTCATTCGATAGCGTCACTTCTTGCGGAATCACTCCGTTGTGATAACCCATGTCCGCTCCTTGCAGCTCGCGCTTCAGCGGTGGAGCGTAGACATGCAGGCTGACAACATCGGCGTTTGAATTGTTTTTGACTTCGTGTCTCACGCCGATGGGGGTGTGCCCCACATCGCCCGGACACCAAACGGTGGTGACTTTTTGGCCGTTGGCGCAATACGAGGTGTTGGTAATTTCCCCTTCCAGAATAATCATCAAACCATCCGACGGACCGTGATCGTGAATGGGCGAGCCCTGTCCCGGTCGCCAGCAAACCACCAGAATTTCCACGTTCTCGGACTTAAACACGAGGTGGCGAGCGTAATGGTTGTCCTTAAATTCTTTCAGCCCCTGAAGGTTCAGCATAATGGGTGCTGTGATTCCTATCCCTGTTTGAAACTTCCTTCATAATAACTCAAGACGGCTTGTCTTTGCCAGCCAGGCCGACAAGTCGGCTTTTGGTACAATCTGGGCATATGTACATCTATCTGCACGTTCCCTTTTGCGTTTCGCGCTGTGTCTACTGCGATTTTTATGTGGTGCTGGAAAAATACGGCGGCCAGCAAGCCTATGTGGATGCCGTTTGCCGGGAGATCGCATTGCGTTTTGAAGCAATCGATTCTGCGCAATGGCCGGACGGCATTCAAACGCTGTACGTCGGTGGCGGCACGCCGTCGTTGTTGCGCGCGGATGATTACCGAAAATTTTTTAAGACACTGAATCGTTACTTGCCCTTTGCTTCCGATGCGGAGATTACACTGGAGGCCAATCCGGGGGCGGTGCAATCCGAAATGGCGGATGATCCGGCATCGTATTTGGAAGCGGGCTTCAATCGGGTGAGTGTGGGTATCCAAAGTTTTAACGATGTGGAACTCAAAAAACTCAGTCGCGTTCACGCGGCGGATGAAGCCTCTGCCTTTGTGAGACGGCTTCAACAGGCGGACTGGAACAATATTTCGATCGATCTCATGTATGGCGTGCCGTTGCAGACCATGGAATCTTGGCGGAATACGTTGCAACGGACGATTGATTTGGGTGTGCAGCATGTCTCGATGTACGGCTTGAAAGTGGAGGCGCAGACACCGCTGGAGAAACTGCTCGCGCATCCGGTGGCGGGGGTGGGGTATGCGTTGCCGGATGAAGATGCGAATGTCGAGATGTATTTTGCGGGGATTCATACGCTGCAAACGGCGGGCTTTGCGCGTTACGAGTTCAGCAATCTGGCGCAGCCCGGGTGCGCGTCCCGGCATAATCTCAACTACTGGGACAACGGCGAAGTTCTGGCCCTGGGCGTGGCGGCGCATGGCTATTGGAGCGGCGTCCGTTACGAAACCGTGCGGGATCTGCAACAATACCTGGCTAACCCGTTGGCTGGAACCCAGAGCTTGTGTCCGTCGGAAGAACGGCTGGAGAACGCGATTATTTTCGGACTGCGCAAGGTCGAAGGCATTTGTGTCCCGACACTGGAGGCGGAATTTGGGATTGACTTTGAGCAGCTCTATGGCACGGTGCTGACGAAGTTTTCGCCCGATTTTCTGGTCAGAGACGGGGATCGACTGTTGTTGACGGAGCAGGCAATCCCGCTCAGCAACGCGATTTTAGCCGAATTTTTGAAATAGCTGGTTTTTGGGTAGCACAAAAACCGGGGCGATTGTTTTTATGCAATCACAAGGGACAAGACACTCTGTCGGGGGGACATAGGCAGGGGTCCAGGGATGACACATTGGGAGGTTTAATATGGGATCAGGCAGTATATATCCTGCTGGCATGAATGCGGCGCAAATGCGCCCACAGCAGCCAACACAATACTATGGTGTGACCGATCCGACGGCAGGTATTTTTAACGGTTTGGAGTCGTTGATGCCGCAAGGCCAGGGACAACTGGCTCCGCAGCAAGCGTACGGACAGATTCAACAACATGAAAAACCGGGCTTCTTTAGCAAGTTGGGGGCATCGGTAAAAGGCATCGCCAACGTGCCGGGTAAAATCGCTGAGAGTTTGGTGGATACGGTCACCGATCCGAAAAAACTATTGAAAACCGCCGCTCTGGTAGGCGCATGCTTTATCCCGGGTGTTGGTCCGGCAGTGGCAGCCGGTTTACCGGCAGTGGAAGCCGGTTTAATTGGTTATGGTTTGTATCAGGGCGGTAAAACAGCCTTACAGGGTGCTGGACAGGTCGCTCAAGGCTGGTCCAATGATAACCTGCAACAGATTGAAGATGGTTCGACTAACTTCGGTGTTGGTGCAGCAGCGACGGCAGCCTCTGTTTACGGTGCCAAGGCGCATATTCGTTCGCAAGTGGCCAATAATTCGGCTGCAGTTGGTGCGAAAAATGGCGTTGCAACCATTCATCCCGGCTTTATCTCAAAAACGCTTTCAAAAATAAAACAGTTTTTTGTGGGCGGTGAAGGGGTTAAATCACGCACCGTTGCGGCAAATGATATCGGCAAACTCGATGCACTCCGCTTGCTGGGTCAAGAATACAAATATGGCTTTGGCGTCGCCAAGGATGCGATTAAAGGCAAGTTTGCAAACAGCACTGCTACGACAGCACAGGCAGCTCAGAGCGGTACGGCAAATGCAGCCAACAATGCTGCGACTGAGGCGGCAAAAGCCGGGGCTTCTGCTCCACCTAAAATTGAAGTAACGGTCAAGAACCCTCCGGTTGAGATCACGGACATCAACAAGCGTTTTATATCAGGTGAAGTGCCTCTGGACCGCCGACTGACTTCAGGCGATGGCTTGACGGTGTACACTCGCTACGACTACAACGCGTTTCGTCCGACGGCGTTTGACCAGGTGAAGGCCAGAGTTGGACAAGCATACCAAAATGCTCGCACTCAGGCCGGTGAAACCTACAGCGGCACAAAGGCCAATGCACAGAGCTTTGGCGAACAGGTGAAAGCGCAGCGTCCCGAAGGGTTCGACTCGCTCTCACGCACCAAGCGCTACGTCACGGATGCTCAAAACGCGACAAAGCTCTACAACCAGCAATATCCGGGAATGCTGCCAGCGACTGGCGCGGTGATGCTGAACCAACCGATTGAAGATGAACAGGTCAACCCGTTTACAACCGGCGGTCCGCAGGGCGCTCACTAGGTTCGGTCCAATTCAACAAGCTCAAACTCGTCAAACAACAAAAACTGACTCTATGAATAACCAAGGGGGAACAATCAATGGGCAATCAGGCAGTCACAAGCAGAACGGGCTGGGTCTTCTAACCCCAATGCTTGTACCTTAACAAATCCCATTTTTCAACATTCCTCATCATCACCGGTCATTCGATCGGTGTTTTTTTTTGCAGAGATTTTGCTAAAGATCGAATTCGAGGGCAATTTCTGGCATTTGGATGTTTTTATTTGTTTATGTAGAGATGTCTGAGTGGTTTTGTATGCCTGTTAGGCGCGGAATGTGCTGTTGGGGCATTGAGGAGTAAAGTGATACACGGGTAGGAGTTTTGGTGGGATGGTTGATTCCGTTAACAACCGGTTTAATGTGTATGGGCCGACATGCCCGGCGCAAAAGCCTGCACCGCAAGGTCCGCAGCACCATCCTCAGCAGCAGCCGTCTGCTCCGTCTGATTCTGTTCTTCAGGGGCCGCAGCAGGATTGCTATGTCAAATCGGATTCCACTGCGCCGACTCCCGCTCCGCCCAAGCCAAAGCGGAGCAGACGCGCCAGAAGGAAGGCGAGACGAAAGGCCAGACGGAGACGTATCTTCGGAAAGATTAAAAAGGGACTTAAAGGAGTTGGCCGGTTTACGGGCGGCTTTGTCAAAGGCGTGTTCAAAACCGTCGGTGGTTGGATAACGAACCCGATGAGCGCGGTGACGTCTTTTATGTCAGGCGGCCCTTGGGGTATGGTGGTTCAGGCGGGCGTTGGCGGGGCTGTTGAGGGCACCAAGACAACGGTCAAAGGTGTCAAGAAAGACAAGGCCAAAGATGCTCAAAAAAAAGAACAGCAAAATCGCTTTGCTGCGTACGCTTAAACAAAAAGTTGGCGCTTTAAAGCTGAATGTTTTTAAAATATATCAACCCCCGTCGCCTTTTTGAAAGCGCGATGGTAATCATAGTGGCAGCTTAGTCCCAGAATAATCAATGGCAGCTTCTGTAGCAACGCACGTATAAGCTGTACTTGGCCGTCGGTATGAAGGGGTTCCGTATGGTTGCGGGAGGTGATATCCAGTGAGCCTTGGGGATTTCTATTGAAGGATAGCACAACCTCATCCTGTTGGCCGTGGTCCGCAGCCCATGGAAATTCTTTTTTAAAATTCTGCAAGTCGTCACCACTTAAACGCACGGCAAGTTGCTTTACTGTGTTTGTCCAGGCAAGACCCGCCGATCCAAATCGGATCGTGCTCATATTCTTCTTCTCCAATGTTTACTTTTCTGATGAGTGTCAGGTTTAAACCCGAACGAGCTTCAGGTTGTTGACGATTTCATTGGCAAAGCCCGAGCAGCTCATCAGGGTTGCGCCTTCTGTTTGACGCTCCAGATCATAGGTCACCTTTTTGCTGGCGA
Organism: uncultured Vampirovibrionales bacterium; assembly: GCA_964643815.1. Taxonomy (GTDB): domain Bacteria; phylum Cyanobacteriota; class Vampirovibrionia; order Vampirovibrionales; family Vampirovibrionaceae; genus CAZXUP01. Next base: position 15,531 of record CAZXUP010000010.1, on the reverse strand, counting down.
TGGTTTTTTCAAACGCTTCCACCACCAGTTGGGCGGCTTCAGTCCAGCCCAGGTGCTCCAGCATCATCACGCCCGAGAGGATCAGCGAGCCGGGGTTCACCTTGTCTTGCCCGGCGTACTTGGGGGCGGTGCCGTGGGTGGCCTCAAACACGGCGGCCTTGTCGCCGATGTTGGCGCCGGGAGCCAGGCCCAGGCCGCCCACTTGCGCGGCGCAGGCGTCGCTCAGGTAGTCGCCGTTCAGGTTCATTGTGGCAATCACCTGGTACTCATCGGGGCGCAACAGCAGTTGTTGGAACATGGCGTCGGCAATCCGATCCTGCAACAGGATTTTGCCTTCGGGCAGCTTGCCGTTGAATTTATCCCACAGATCCGCTTCGCTCACGACCTTGTCGGCGTACTCTTCGCGGGCCAACTCATAGCCCCAATCGCGGAACGCGCCTTCGGTAAATTTCATGATGTTGCCTTTGTGCACCAAGGTCACAATGGTTTTGTTGTTGGCCAGCGCGTAATTAATCGCCCGGCGAATCAATCGCTTGGAGCCTTCCACGCTCACCGGCTTGATGCCGACGCCGGAGTCGGGGCGAATCTCTTTGTTGAATTCATCCTTGATAAATTTGATCAGTTTTTTGGCTTCGGCGGTGCCTTGCTGGTACTCGATGCCAAGATAAATGTCTTCGGTATTCTCGCGGAAGATTACGACATCCAGCTTTTGCGGTTCTTTCACCGGGGCCGGAACGCCTTGGAACCAGCGTACCGGACGCACGCAGGCGTACAGGTCGTGAATCTGGCGCAGCGCCACGTTCAGGCTGCGGATACCGCCGCCGACCGGAGTGGTCAGGGGGCCTTTGATGGCGACTTTGTATTCGGTAATGGCGGCGTTGGTTTCATCGGGCAGCCAGTTGCCGGTTTTATTGAAGGCTTTTTCACCGGCCAGCACTTCCAGCCATTCAATCTTGCGCTTGCCGTTGTAGGCGACTTCCACGGCGGCATCCCACACCTTTTGGCTGGCTGGCCAGATATCGACGCCGATGCCATCCCCTTCGATGTAGGGAATGATGGGATGATCGGGAACATTCAAGGACAAATCCGGGTTGATGGTGATTTTTTCGCCTGTCGCTGCCATAACAAAAGCCTCCTGAACTCAAAAAGACGTGCGCTGTGAGATGAGAACGCGGAACAATTTTGTGATGTCTTCCGCAGCGCCTCCCACAGGGTTTCATGTGTCCAACACTCTACCACAAGGCCGACGCGCGTTCAAAAGGCAAAATCATGCCAATTGCTGTCTGCTATTGCGCGCAGTACAATCAAGAAATCAATATGGATAGATAGGGCAAAGGAGAAGAGGCATGTCCCGCATCTCAACTGATACGATTCACAAGTTTTACGCCGGTTTGGCAGCCAGCTACAAAAAAGCCAAAGAACGCTTTGGCAGGCAGGCATTGACCACTGCCGAGAAAAATCTGTTTGCGCACCTGACGCCGGAAAATTATCCCGAGCGCATCGTGCGCGGTGAATCGTTCCTGTCGCTTCATCCCGATCGTGTGGCGATGCAGGACGCCACCGCGCAGATGGCGATTTTGCAGTTCATGCAGGCCAACCGCGATACCGTGGCCGTGCCCTCCACCGTGCACTGCGATCACCTGATTCGCGCGCACAGCGGCGCGGACGCCGACGTGCAAAAAGCGATTGAAGAGAACAAGGAAGTTTACGAATTTTTGCGTTCGGCGGCGGCCAGGTATGGCATGGGTTTCTGGAAGCCCGGCAGCGGCATCATCCACCAGGTGGTGCTGGAAAAATATGCGTTTCCGGGCGGCTTGATGATCGGTACCGACAGCCACACCCCCAATGCGGGCGGCTTGGGCATGATTGCCGTGGGCGTCGGTGGCGCCGATGCGGCGGACGTGATGGCCGGACTCTCGTGGGAAGTGAAAGCGCCCAAGCTGGTGGGCGTGCATCTCACGGGTTCGCTCAGCGGCTGGGCGTCGCCCAAAGACGTCATCTTGTACCTGTGTGGTTTGCTGACCACCAAGGGCGGCACCAACAAGATTATCGAATACTTCGGCCCTGGCACCGAAACCATTAGCTGCACCGGCAAAGGCACCATTACCAACATGGGCGCCGAGTTGGGTGCCACCACGTCGATCTTCCCATTTGACAGCCGGATGGCGGCGTATCTTCGGGCCACCGAGCGCGCGGATATTGCAGACCTCGCCGAGCAGTACGCGGCTGATCTGCGTGCGGATGATGAAGTGCAGAAGCATCCTGAAAACTATTACGACGAAGTGGTTGAAATCAACCTGTCCGAACTGGAACCTTACATCGTGGGTCCCCACTCGCCGGATCGCGCGCGCAAGCTCTCTGAGTTTGCGCAGGATGTCAAAAACAGCCAGTTCCCCGAAGCATTGAGCGCCGCGCTCATTGGCAGTTGCACCAACTCCTCTTACGAAGATTTGGAGCGGGCGGCCAGCGTGGCGCGTCAGGCCCAGGCGAAAGGCTTGAAAGCAAAATCCTACTTCCTCATTACGCCGGGATCGATTCAGGTGCATGAGACCATCCAGCGGGATGGTCAGATGGAAGACTTTGAAAACATCGGCGGCTTGGTGCTGGCCAACGCTTGCGGCCCGTGCATCGGCAACTGGGATCGCAGCGACATCAAAAAAGGCGAAACCAACGCGATTATCACCTCGTTCAACCGCAACTTCCCCAAGCGCAACGACGGCAACGCCGAGACGCTGGCCTTTATCGCCAGCCCGGAGATTGTCACCGCGTTGGCGATTGCGGGCAAGACCACATTCAACCCCGTGACGGATCAGGTGGATGGTCTCAAGCTGGCCCCGCCGACCGCGCCCGAACTGCCACCGAAAGGCTTCAGCATTTCGCAAGAAGGTTTGCTGGAACCGCCCGCGGATCGCGCAAACGTGGAAGTGGCGATTGACGCCAAAAGCCCGAGACTCGAAAAGCTCGCGCCTTTTGCGCCGTGGGACGGCAAAGATTTTGTGGATGTACCAGTGCTGGTGAAAACCTCCGGCCAGACCACAACCGATCACATTTCGCCTGCCGGAAAAGACTGGCTGCCGTTGCGCGGGCATCTCTCAGGCATTAGCCACAACATGTTGTTGGGCGCCGTGGATGCCGAGACGGACAAGCCTGCCGAACCCGTAAAGATGGCTGTCAATGGCGTCGAACGGGGCGTGTCGCCCTGGGCGCTGAAAGCCATGGAGTACAAAAAGCAGAACGGCAGCATCATTGTGGGTGATGAGAACTACGGTGAAGGCAGCAGCCGGGAGCATGCGGCGATGTCGCCCCGCTATCTCGGTGTCAAGGTCGTCATTGCCCGCAGCTTTGCGCGCGAGGCAAGCGAAAGCGACGCCGGCGCCCAGTTGCTGGGGCGCGAGGCACGCGAAGGCATGCATCTGCTGGATCTGCTTGAACGCACCTACGCCGTG
>CAZXUP010000010.1:9804-12075 GCA_964643815.1 uncultured Vampirovibrionales bacterium | reverse complement strand
TGTTTCTGCAACCTATTGTATTGTAGAGACAAACCTGAAGAAGCAAGGCGTGCTGCCGTTGGTGTTTGCCAACAAGGCAGACTACGACAAGATTTCCAAGGGCGATTTGCTGACGATAGCTGATTTGAACAGCCTGAAGGCTGGTCAGCCGGTGACGGTGAAAATCACCAAGAAGGACGGTTCCAGCCAGACGATTGAGCTGAATCACTCGATGAACAGTGAGCAAATCCGTTGGTTTAAGGCCGGTAGCGCCATGAACGCCGTCAACGCGCCCAAGGCGGCCCTGTAAAAACAGAGGCGAATGGGCTAAGATAAAAGGGTGTTCGCAATAATCGATGGGCAAGCACCCGATGGCCGCCAGCCGCACTGACAAACAAACGCTCGCGCCCGTCATTCCGGCTAACGGAATGACGGTGCTGGAGCGCCGCTACCTCATCCGCAATGAGCAGGGCCACGCATTAGAAACCCCGGCGGATTTGTTCCACCGCGTAGCGCGGTTTATCGCCGAAGGCGATTTGGCGTACGGGAAAAGCGAGCAAGACGTGACAGCGCTGACTGAGCGCTTCTACGAACTGCCGGCGAAGCTGGAGTTTCTGCCGAACAGCCCCACCTTGATGAACGCCGGACGCCCGCTGGGGCAGCTTTCCGCGTGTTTTGTCATGCCGATTGATGATTCGATGGAATCGATTTTCGAGACGCTCAAGCACACGGCGTTGATTCACCAAAGCGGCGGCGGCACGGGCTTTTCGTTTTCCAACCTGCGGCCCAAAGGCGATGTCGTGCGCTCGACGATGGGCGTTTCCTCCGGCCCGGTGTCGTTTATGGAAGTGTACAACGCGGCGACGGAAGCCATTAAGCAGGGTGGCACCCGACGCGGCGCGAATATGGGGATTCTGCAAATCGATCACCCGGACATCAAGGAATTTATCAGCGCGAAAGACGACTTGCGGAAAGTCACCAATTTCAATATTTCCGTAACGGTGACGGACGAGTTTATGCGCGCCGTTGCGGATGATGCGGATTTTGCGCTCAAGCATCCGGGAAGCGGAAAAACAGTGAAAACCGTCAAGGCGCGCCAGTTCCTTGATCAAATTATTGATAGCGCCTGGCGCACCGGTGAGCCGGGGCTGGTGTTTGTCGATCAACTCAATCGCGATAACCCGACCCCTGCGGTGGGCAAAATAGAAGCCACCAATCCGTGCGGCGAAGTGCCGTTGTTGCCTTATGAGGCCTGCAACCTGGGTTCGATTAATTTAGGCCGGATGCTGGATGAAAACAACCGGCTGGACTGGGATAAACTGGCGCAAACCGTGGCGTTGACGACGCATTTTCTGGATAACGTAATTACGCAAAACCGCTTTCCCATTCCGCAAATTCAGGCGATGGTGGAAGCGAACCGGAAAATTGGCCTGGGCGTGATGGGTTGGGCCGATTGTCTGCTGGCAATGGGCGTACCGTATGATTCGGATGAAGCGATTCGGCTGGCGCGGGATGTGGCGGCCTGGATCGATTATCATTCCAAGCTGGCGTCGATCGAATTGGCAAAGGAGCGCGGCGCGTTCCCCAATTTTGCCGAAAGCCGTTATGCCAAAACCGCGTGGCTTAGCGAGCGTCATGGGGCGCAACCAACCGCGCATCTCACATCCAAAAGCTGGAAGCTTCTGGATGAGGCGATTCAGCGACACGGCCTGCGCAACGCCACCACCACCTGTATTGCCCCAACTGGCACCATTAGCATTATTGCAGGGGCTTCGGGCGGGATTGAGCCGGTGTTTGCGCTGGTGTTCACCCGAAACGTAATGGACAATACCCGCATGCTGGAAGTGCATCCGCAGTTTGCCGCATGGCTCAAAAGTCAGAATCTGGATGAATCCAAACTGTTGGAAGAAGTGGCAAAGCAGGGTGGCGTGCAGGATGTGGCGGCAATGCCGCAAGACATCCGTCGTTTGTTTGTTACCTCGTTCGATATTTTGCCCGAGTGGCATGTGCGCATGCAGGCGGCGTTTCAGGAGTTTACGGATAATGGCGTTTCCAAAACCATTAATTTCCCGGAAGACGCGAGCAGGCAAGCCATTGCCGAAACGTATCAGCTGGCGTTTACACTGGGTATTAAAGGGATTACGGTCTACCGCAACAACAGCCGTCGCGATCAGCCGATGTCGCTGGAGTCCGCCACGATTGCGGAACCATTGTCGGAACAGGCAGAGACGCCGAGAAACACCGCCGTTCAGTGCATCGAGTGCGATTAGCGCGCTAAAAAGCAGCTGGATG
>CAZXUP010000010.1:6548-9794 GCA_964643815.1 uncultured Vampirovibrionales bacterium | reverse complement strand
GTCAAGTTTTATGGAAGGCGTTTGCACGGTGGGTCTTTTGCTGCTACAATCTCCTCACTTGTTACTTGGAAATATGAAGGGGATTTTATGCAAACCCGATTCGCCTCAATGGTTCCACTGCAACCATCACCGTTTGCAATGGCTATGCCCGTTGCACCCGCTGCTGTGCCTGCGAATGTAGCTTCCACTCCTTTGGCGCCTGTTCTTGAGCAACCGCCTGCAGCCGTTCCCCAGTTTGCCGCGTGCAGCAAAACCGCCAAGTTTGGTGGGGTTGATGGCGTCATTAAAAACGACAGCTATAATGCCCTAATTGGTAAAGGGGCTAAGCTCAACTTGTTGGCCTAATAAGCCATCAAAAAAGTATTAAAAAACCGGCTTTAACAGGCCGGTTTTTTGCTTCTATAAAAACAGTGTACGGAAGCCCAATCAGTCATCCGACGATAAAATCGCCTGAACGTGGGCGGGCCACGAAAGTTCGGACGCTCTGACGAGACCGGCCTGGCTAAGCGTGTGACACAGTGTTTCATCATGCAGCAGTTTCTCAAGTTGTTCGGCAAATTCTTCCGGTTTTTTCGGGTCGGCGTACAGGGCGGCATCCCGGCAGATTTCTCGCGCAAAAGCGGCTTGACGGGCTTTCGGACTTTCACTTTGCGTGGCGACAATCGGGATGCCATGTGACAGGGCTTCCAGCAAAGGCAACCCCAGGGTTTCAACCAGAGAGGGAAACACCAGCACATGCGTTTTTCGATACATTTCTGCAATGGCCTGACGGCTGAGACTGCCGGTGAGCATCACGCGTTTGCGCGGCAGTGTTTTCAGTGCATCAAAAACATATGCTCGACATGGGAAATATTCCCGGCTTTGCGCGTCAATGGTTAGCAACAATCGATATGGTGGTGGCTTTCGGGCTTCCAGTATTTTCAATGTTTCAAGCAGGTAGGGGATATGCTTGTAGGGCGCGAGATAACACGGATAGAACAGGATTTTTTCGTGATTGGCGTGCGCTTGTTCAAGTTGCTCCAAAACAGAAAGTTCGTGCGGTGTGAATTGAAAACCGGATGAAAATTCCGGCAGCTTGGGAATGCCGGGTAATGTGACGTGATACTTGTGTTGTGGCTGCCCATTGAAAATGGAGCGACGCATGGGTTCTTTCAGCCAACTGGTTGGAATAATCATGCGTGTTGAACCGCATTGCGCCAGGCCAATCAGAAAGCCGTACAGCATCTGAAAAAATCGCCATTGAAGCGTGTGTTGTTCTGGTACGAAATTGGTGTACGGAATGGATTGCTGGGCGTATAAAATCTGTCTGCAGCCTGGAAAACAAGGCCCCGTGTTGCCGAAGCTAAACAGGGTATCAATCTTGCGTTGGCGAATAATCCGGGGGAGTGTGATCTGCTCCCAATACAATCGCTTCCATCCACTGCCGGGATGAAAGGGCACCCACTCGATTTGCGGCTGTACACCCAAGGTGCTTTGAACGCGCTCGACCAACTCTGGGTTGAGATATAGCACAATGTGCATGGTGGGTTCTTGCGCCAGAAATTCTTTGAGCAGGTGCTCCAACAGCACCACGCCGCCTTCCGAGCGCAAATTGCTGGCGTTAAACAACAGCCGCATCGGCTTGCTCCGGTTGTTTTGTCAGGAGTTTTGGCAAGTCCTTTAGCACCGTGGCCCAGTCGTAACCGGCAATAACCTCATTCCATTGTGGCTGCCAGGGGGTTGGATTTTCTGCTTCCTGCATCAGCGCTGCGCTCCAGTCCTGTGCGTTTGGCTCGATTAAACGCACATGCGGCAGTTGCAGTGTTTTCAGTTCTTTTAACGGGGTTGCCAATACGGTTTTTCGGGCGGCGCCGTATTCCAGCAGTTTCAGCGGCAGGGCATTATCGGTGAACGGGCAGATTGCAAACGGGAGCACGCCGATATCAACGGCATGAAACCATGTGGCGATTTCCGGAGGTGGGATGGGGCCGGTGGCCGTGATACCGGCATTCCTTTCGATACGCGATTGCCAGCGAGGCAAGTCTTCTCCCGGCCCGATAATCAGCAGACGGCTTTTCGGAAGCCGTTGCTGCAAGCGCTCAAAGGCGTCCAGCAATAATTCCATGCCAGCCCACGGGCCGTGATTGCCGATATAGCCGATGGTAAAGCGTCCATCCAGTTGATGTTGCGTGCGAATGGCCTGTATCTTTTCGTAAGGCGTCTGCTGAAACGCGGCGTAATCGACACCGTTTGGAATCCGGCTGCTGCCTGCAAAGCCTTCTGTATTTAGTAAATCCTGCAGCGCATGGCTGATGGTGGTGATATGGTCGGCCTTTTTCAGTTCCTGGAGTGTGAATTGTCTGGTTGTTTGCAAATCAGGGCCGGAACCCGGGCTGATATGATCGTCTACAACATCGTAAATGCGCCGACAATAGGGTGCTATGGGCATCGGAAAATGATACGCGTTGCCGCTGATGATGAGTTCGATGCCATGTTGTTGGACGAAACGTTTGAGTTGACGTTGATTAAATGCCTGACACCAGGGAGTGGGCGCAAGCAAATAGGGAAGCTCAACCCAGGTGAGTCCGTTTTCTTCGGTGGTTTTTGGACGTATGCGAGTTGTCTTGAGTGCTTCCAGGCTTTTCTGGATGATTTTTTCTCCGATATGGCGCGACGGCTTTGGGTTGATTTGCCAGGTGAGGATAAAAACCTGATAATGGCCTAAGCTTGCCAGATGTTTTGCCATCTCTACCGCGCGTACCTTGATGTTGCGGTTGGGTTGATGGGGAATAATCAAAACTTTGGCTGGGGGTTGGCTATGCATAAAACCGCATTTTCCTTCCGACCTTTCCAATCTCTTCGATACTCAAGTGGTTTTTGGTTGAGAGCGGTGGGATGGGTTGATCGTCCGTCACAATCGTAACCGATTTCAGGAAGCCGATGGGGTTGTACAGAATGACGCCGCTGCTGAATAGCAACAGCACACAGGATAGTAACAAGCTGTGGCGGATCCATTTTAGACAGTCGGATGATCTGTCAGACATGATGCACCCTGTTTTGTGAAAGAGCGTGTTGCAGGGCCGTCGCAACCTGGCTGGGTGCAATGCGCGTTAGGCAGGTTTGCTCGGTTTTTGGACAGTGATCGAGAAAACAGGGCGCGCAAGAGACACTCTGGCGGAACGCTTGTAAGGTATCTCCGGGCGGATGCCAGAGCGGAGCCGGATATTGTCCGCTCATTGGGGTAAAAACGGGTTTGCCTGATAAGCC
>CAZXUP010000010.1:0-6538 GCA_964643815.1 uncultured Vampirovibrionales bacterium | reverse complement strand
CTGCCATGTGCATCGTGCCGGTGTCATTGGAGAGTACAGCGCTTGCATAGGCCAGCAAGCCCCAGGTTTCTGCGATTGAAAGTTGTCCGGCCAAATTAAAAACGGGTTTGGAGAGGATGCTTGCAATTTGTTCATTCCGTGCAAACTCCTCTTGATTGCCTAATAGAATGATTTGACAGTCGGGCTGTTGCTTTTGGATTTGTACTAACGTCTCTTGAAATGAGGCAACCGGCCAGCGTTTGATGGCGAGCTTTGCGCCCGCGTTGACAACCAGGATTGGTCTGTTGGTATCAAGATTGTACGCTCTCAAATCAAACGAAACTTGGGGTGTCAACTGGGATGTCAGCAATGTCTGATTCAGTGGTTGATCCGATAAATGCAAAGCTTGTTGAACCAGTGAAAGCAACCAGTCGCTGCTTTTTTGCAGCCGATTTGGATAACGCCGCGCATAAGCGGACTTGAAAACTTGGGGTAGTAACAGTTCAAACCCGATGGCATGCGTGCTTCCCAGCCACTTGGCCAGAAAAAGTTCTTGCGTCGCGCGCCTGCAAGTTTGCAGGGTGACAGGCAGCGAGATAAACAGCGGGGCGCCCAGCCTTTTTTTGAGTTGTCGCAAGCCCGAGAGGCTTTTAATCTCCCGTGGCAGATAGGGAACGATTTCATTGACCAGCCCCGGAAAGGCGCTGAGTACATCCGCCGCGCCGGGCAGATCGCTTTTACCGCTGGAGGTTAGCAGGGTGATATGCGCATCGGGAAAGCGTTGCCGAATGGCTGCAAGGGCAGGCAAGGCCACCACGGTATCGCCGATGTTGCCGACGCGGTAAATGAGAATGCGGGTGATATTATCCAGCCTGACTGGCTTAAACAGCAGTCGGGCCATCCCTTTCAAAAACAACCGGTCTCCCCACAAGTCAAATTGGGCAAGCCCGCCGAGTAATGCGTCCCGCATTACGGTTGCTCCGGAAGGCAAATTTTAACGGTTGTTTGTGTTTGCAGGGCGTCCTGAATGGTAAAGGTGGTTTCGGTGGCCAGCAAGCTTTCTTCAATCGGAATGGCCGGTTGTCCGCTTTGAATGGCCTGCACAAAAGCCTGTATTTCTGCGGTATGCCCTTTATCCGCCTTGGATAATTTTTGTGTGCGCGTTTTTCCGTTTTGAGTCAGGCGCAATGTTTTGAAATCATCCAACTCCGCGACAAGGCCGGGCGTAATCACTTCAATTTTTTCTTTGCCGAGTGTACTCGCTGCGGTAGAAGCTGGACGCATCAGGTATTCGATGTGCGCGACCGAGCCGTTTTCAAATCTCAGTTGAATGCTGATATCCTGGTTGCGTCCCGAGCCAACCGCCTGTGCGGAAACGGAGCCGGGGCGCGATTGCGCGATATGCTGGCACCAATCGATAAAATGGCAGACTTCCCCGATAATGCGTCCACCATGTTGATGCGTCCAGTGATCTTCCGGCAACGCACCCGCCAAAACACGGTAACGAATCGTCAGGGGACGGTTGGCCGGGCTGGCGTCTAAAACGTTTTTCAGCGCAATGGTAAGCGGTGCGAAACGTCGGTTGAAGCCGACCATCACTTGTTGTTCCGGATGGTTTTGAATTGCGCGGATGCATTGCGCCAATTCGTCGCGGTTAGTCGCCAGCGGTTTTTCGACAAAAACATGCTTGCCGTGCGAAAGTGCTTCGCACACCAGCGCGGCATGACTATCATGCCGGGTGCTAATCAAAACGGCCCGGGTAGAATGATCATTCCAGAGGTCTTGTTTGTCGGTTGTGCAAAACGTAAAGCGGCCTTGCGCGCCCAGACTTTTGGCTGACAAGCCTGAGCGGGAAACCGCGCCGCGCAAGGAAAGACCGGTTTGCCGCTGGAGAATCGGGAGCAGCGTTCCGGTGGCAAAGCTGCCCGCACCTATCAGGCTGAGCCCGACTTGCCCCGCAACAGGCGAAGGTTGTTGTATTAAATTCAACTTGCGGCTGGTAAGCGTGCCTTGTACTTGTGGATATGTGAGCAAAATGCCAACCGGCTGAGGGCGCACTTCCGGGTTGGATAACAAATCGTACGCCTGTGCCGCATCCTCAATGGAAAAGCGTTTTTCAATAAGGGGTTTGAGTGCAATTTTACCGTCGGCGGCCAATTGCAAAAAGGCGCTCATGTTGTCCCGTTCGGTCCAGCGCACGTAGCCGGGCGGATAATTCTGCCCATGCTGTTCGTAAGCGTCATCATAACGGCCCGGCCCATAAGAGCGCGAAACAATGACGGAGAGTTCCTTTCGGTAATAAATGCTGCGCGGAATCTGCATGCCGACATCGCCCACCACTATTACTTTGCCGCGCTCCCGGCAGAGTTCGCCCGCGAGATAAACCGGATCGTGCGAGGCGGTGGCGGCTGTAATCAGCACGCTGTCCACGCCGCGTTCGGCGGTCAATTCGGCAATGGCGGTTGAAAGATTGGGATCGTTGCGGTGAAACACATGCGGCGTGTTTAAATTTTTAGCCAGTCCCAATCGGTGCGCATCCAGATCAATGCCGATCGGAATACCGCCTTGGGCAGCCACCAGTTGCGCGGCCAGTTGTCCAATCAATCCCAGGCCGATGATGAGTACCGTTTCGCCGAGGCTGATTTGCGCCAGCCGGACGCCATGCAGCGCAATGGCGCCGGGGGCGACAAAGCAACCTTCTTCAAACGAAAGTGTCTCCGGTAGAGGGACGCACAAGTTTTTGGGGACATAGACCACGTCCGCATGGTTGGCGTATTGGCTACCGGCGCAAGCCACCCGGTCGCCCACTTTCATGCCGGGCATATCATGGCTTGCCTCAAGCACAATGCCTGCTGTGCTGTAGCCCATTGCAATGGGGCTTTCCAACTTGCGTTTGGCAAGCTGAAAGGTTTCAATAACGCCAACCTGCTTGATTTTTCGGAGCAGAAGCTGAACCCGCTCCGGCTGGGAGCATACTTTTGAGATGAACCCCTTGCGGGCAAACGCAACCGTGGCCCGCTCGGTCCCCGGACTGATAAGGGACGCGGCGTTGCGCACCAGGATACCCGTGCCTTCCAGCACCGGTGCGGGAACTTCTTCCACGCAAAGGTCCTTGCTCAGGTAGGACTTTTGAAAGACCTGCCGCATAGTTCATCCACTTCAGCGCTTGAACATTTGGACGGTAGTAGACGCAACTTATCCACTCGACCTAAATATAACCGTACCATTTGTACTTAACCAGCGCACCATACTCATAGAGGAATCTTTTAAGGTGGCTGATGCGGTTTGGGTTGAACCAGCGCGTGTCCTGAACCGGGGGAAGCTCCGGCACCTGGGCGCGAAACGCATGGATGCCCTGTTTTCTGAAGACATGATAGGCGCGGAACATATGGCTGCGTGATGTGACGAGCAAAGCCGTTTTCCAGCCGTGCCTGCGCATCATGGCCTTGGTGTGGGTGGCATTATCCAGTGTGGTTTCAGCGGTGTTGTCGATGATCAGCCGCTCGGCGGGAATGTCCAGCAGTGTTGCGAGTTTGGCCTGGCAGGCCCTTAAGCTATGTGGTGGGTGGGTATAAATGCCGCTAATCAGTAATTTGCCGGATTGGCTGTACCCGTTTTTAACAAGTTGGGCTGCGTGTTTTTCTCGCAAAAACAGATTGGGAGGGGCATTGCAATTGTTTAAAATGCCTGCCGAAACGGCGACAACAACATCCGCCTTCTGGATGTTGTCATCCATCGTTAGCATTCGTGCCAACAAGTCGGATTTGGGAGAGAGGCAGGCCAGTGTGAAAAGCGTCAGCAGTGCAAATGCAATCAGGGAAAAACGCTTTTTCATAATGTCAGGATGAGGGCGATAATTTGTTATGGAGTACCCGAAATAAACTTTCCTCAAAAATATCGCTGACCTGGCGCCATGTGTAATATCGGCTGACGGTTTCGTAAGCGGAGATGCCCAGTTTTCGGCGCAGGTTGGGTGATTCGATGAGTTGGCTAAGCGCATTGACCAACGCTGAAACATCGCGCCGGGGCACCAGCAAGCCGTTTTCCTCGTGGACAATCAAATCTTTCATGCCGTTGTTATTGGTGGTGACCACCGGCAAGGCGCTGGCCATGGCTTCCAAAACCACCAGGGGCATGCCTTCAAACAGGCTGGGCAGCACAAAAATATCGTGGCTTTTGTAGAGCGCAATCAATGCCGCTTCATCCGCGTTTGGAATGACTTCAATGGATGCATGCGTATTCGGTGGGAAATCGGGGAGAATCTCTTCGGCATTCAGCTTGGTGCCTGCCAATGTCAGCCGGATGTCAGGGTATCGCTGATGCAGCTCGCGATAGGCGGCGGCTAAATACTTGCGGCCTTTCCGCCAGGGGTCCCAATAGCCAACAAACAGCAGCCTGGGGTTTTGAGCAAAGGGCTGCTCAAAGCGCTCCATATAATAGTAATCGCCAGAAACTCCATTGGGCAGGTACAATGCCTTGTGCGCATGCTGCGGGTGCTGCTGTTGCACCCAGTCACGCTCTTCGGTGGACGTAAACAGGGCGGCGTCCTGATCCGAAATCGATCTTTGATTGGCCCAAAGGATGCTGTTGTAATACAGTTTGAAGCGTTTGGAGAATTGGTAGCTGCCTGCTTGTTCTTCCGCCAGCATTTGTTGCCACATCAATGCTTCAAAGCCATGGTGCCAGGAAATGATTTTGGTTTTACGAGGTAGCAGCCATGGTCGAAATGAGGATAGCGCCCAGCCGCTTGCGGTGGTGGTGATAATGGCATCGTAGCTTTTTTTCCGACTTCTGAATCCGACAACGGGTGCGATTCGGACAGCCCATTCCATCATGGCAGCCTGCTTGATGACAGGCTTGGGGCCGTGTTCCTCAAAAAAATAATCCACGGCATGCCCGCGTTTTTGCATTTCATCGCCGATGCTGTAGATGACTCGTGGTACGCCCATCAACCGGCTATTGGGTGTTTGAGAGACAAACAGCAGTTTCACGCCACAGGCTCCCGTGCTTCTGGTGGTGCATGAAAGGGCTCCCGAATTTTCAGCGGTCGGATGCTTTCCTGATAATAGGCTGGGAGTCGAATCAGGGTATCCAATGCCATCAGTAGTTGCAAAAGACAAAACTCTAAATAGATAAACGGGTTTTTGGGGAATTCCCGGCGGCGTGTGACGATGGGAAGCAATAACTGCTTGAATTGGAACAGTGAGATATCCATGAAACTTTCGCCAAGGCTGAGTAGATCAGGGTGTTTTCGGTGCAGCCGAATAATGGATGAAAATGTGCTGGCTGTACTTAGGTGTTTTGAAAACCCGCGTGTAAGAATCAAATGGTAAACAACGGCATCCGGGGCAAAGGCAATCGCACCTTTCTTCTGGATGCGATGGGCGATATCAATGTCTTCTGAAGCCGGGTAGGGAAAGCCTTCATCAAAGCCGCCAATATCCAGCAACGTTTGTCGGCGGTAGGCAATATTGCACGTCCAGTAATAGCCGCCGTTGGGGTTATCGATATAGTGATCCACCAGGGTTCGTTGTTCGGAGGCCGGGAGCGTTCGGCCTTCAGCACCGATAAGCTCCTGGTTGTCCAGAAGCGGTTGGATCAGGTTTTCCAGCCAATCTGGTTGTGGGACGCAATCGCTATCTAAAAACGCAATAATGGCGCCCTTGGCCAGTCGGATGCCCTGGTTGCGCGCGGAAGCTGGGCCTGCGTTGGCCTGATGCGCGATCTGCAGGTTGTCCAGACCCAACGAACCTTTTAATTGTGTCGCCAGAGACAGGGTGTTGTCGCTGGAACCGTCATCCACCAGGATGACTTCGAACTGTTCTCGGGGCAGTGTTTGCCGCTGGACGCCCGTCAGGCAGTCCTGGAGGCAAAAAGCCACATTATAGGCGGGTATCACGACTGAAACACGGATAGGCATGGGTGAGAACAAGGGTTTTCTCGCATACTATTTCATCATACCTTACAATGGAAAAATGAATGTGCAGCGGGATACGACCATTGCCTATTTTGATGTTCAGGCGGCTGGCTGGGCATCAAAATACCAACGGAGTCCACATTTTAAAAAACGGCTGGAAACGGTTTCAGGCTGGGTTCAAGAGCGTGCGTCGGGGATCGCGCTTCTGGATTATGGCTGTGGGAGCGGTGTACTGCTACAGCGTCTGGTGGAAAGTGGTTATACAGTCACTGGTGTGGATGCTTCGACGGAAATGCTGACGGTTGCCCGGCAGGCACTGGAGGCGTTGCCGCCGGAATGCCGGGAGCTTGGCCAACTGGAGCCGGTCAACGGGCGCTTTGAAGGCGCGTATCTTGAGCGTACGTATGATGGGATTACCTGTCTGGGGGTTTTGGAGTACCTGGAAACGCCCCAGGCGTTGCTGGAGAAGCTGGCTTCCGCGCTTAGGCCGGGCGGCTTCCTGATTTTGTCTTTTCCGAACAAAAATAGCGTATTTCGGAAAATCGAACGTTTGATTTTTCGATATGCGTCCTTTTTCAGGCTGTTTGGATTGTTTTCGCCCCTGACGGAGCCGGAAAGCTACCTCAGGTTTCAAAAGTGGGA
>CAZXUP010000009.1:0-21810 GCA_964643815.1 uncultured Vampirovibrionales bacterium | reverse complement strand
CATAGGTATCCACCGCGCTATTGGGCCAAATGATTTTCAGGTTTGGGATATTTTGCGCGTCCATCGCTTGCAGCTCTAAAAGCTGCTTGTTTTTCGCAAACGTAATATTGGGGTGGGCCCGCACCCACAGCATGATGTTGGGGTTATCTCGCAACGATTCTGAAATTTGCAGAATCGCCGCGTTTTGATCTGGATAAATCAGGTTATCCCGCTCTGGGCACCCCGCCAATTCGTATTCGGACGTGATAAAAACCGCGATATTTCGCTTGGCCGGATCAAAGCCCTCCGGCAGCAGATTTTGCTGCTGACCCTTGGTAAAGGAGCGATCGCCCTGATCAATGGCCTGTCGGCGCTCCTCATAATAATGCGTCCCCACGGTTTCACGCTTGCCCGTCGGATTCTCTTCCCACAGCCGCATAAAATCCTGCGTCCAATAGTCGATATCCAGCGGATGCGCGTTTTTGTACAATTCATAACGCCCCTGGGTTCCCGCCCGCTCAATCACATAGACCGGAACACCCGCCTGGATGCAGCCATACAAAATCGGCTTGGATTCCGCCAGACGCCCGTTGTAGAGGTACACCCGCTCCGGCTGAACGGCATGAAACGCGTTTTGAAGCGACACATGCGCCCGGTACGCCATCTCCAGCTTGCAACGAATCCAGCTTGCATGCTTGATCGTGTCAAATTTATGATCTTTCAGTTCTCCCGCGACAGAAGCCACAACCCCTTCACCCAGATTAACGCCATCCACTGCAAACGCATTCAGTTCTTGAATCGACTCAAACCGCCTCGGTAGCGCACTATAATCCAGGTGTTGCTCAAACCGCAACAACCGCTCAGGCGGTAACCCCAGTAGCTTTATCCCTCGCTGAAAACGTGATTTACACAAATGGCATTTGCTTTTCCAATGATCTCTATTGACCAGACAGGCACTCAACTCTTCCTGGCAATGCAACACATAAACTTCATCCCCTGCGTCGATATGCTGCTTCATGAGATCCAGCTCGGCAGCAAAGTTCGGCACCTTCATCAACGTATTGATCGAATAAAATAAAACCTTCATCGACGCTCTCCAACAAGCATTCGTATTTCCTAGACGTTATTAACCGGTTTTCGCACAATCGCAAGCAGCACAGACGCAATCCGGATGGCTTCCGGATGAAAGGATATCGCAAAATCCAATAACTTGAGCGGGGCAAACACCACCAGGAAAACCAGGCTCAGCAGCTGGTATAGCCGTCGGCTGCCCAATGAAAATAACATCGCGCACCACTCCACCAACACGCAGGCCAAAGCAGACGTTGGGCCCGAAACCACCTTGAGCTGCTCCATTTCAAAATCGCGCGTGCGGTACAACAACCCCTTGTGCGTAAACCGGTAAAAATCGTTGGGCGCGGCATGAAAACCATAGATGAACGGCACCATCAGATAGGCCTTGCCGCCCGGCTTCAGCACGCGGTAAATCTCAGCAATCACCCGCTCCGGCTCGGTGACATGTTCCAGCATGGTTTCGCAGACGACGCCGTCAAACGCATTATCCGGAAACGGCAGATAATGCGCGTCTCCCACCACTTCCAGATGTGGGTACGGCTCATAATCCAAATGCGTCATGTTTCCTTTTAAACGAAGCACCCCCGCGCCAATACTCAAGACGTTGGCGTTTGCGCCCAAATTATTGACAAAGCGCTGTGAGTTTGGCCCTAACAGAAGCACCGGCGAAATCGTATACACCAAAAAGCGGTAGAGCTTCGGATATTTTCGCAATTGCATCTTGATGCGGTTTTGCCATTTTTCCGTATCATCCAGCGCCTCCGGATCGTTCAACGTCGGTATATCCAACCGGAAATCCGGCTGACCGCTCCGCAGCAAGAATTGACACTGACAGGAAACACAGCGCAACGCATCTGCCTGCAATTGTTCCAACCCGGATCTACAGGTTGGGCAGACATAGAAGGCCAAATTCAGTGGGGCTTTTGTCTTATGTTCCAGCATGCTCGGCATAGAGGTTCCAGTCAGTACAAAGGTAGCATAAGCAGAAGCTCATCCAAACATTTTCCATACCAGCAAAAAGGCGGACTCGCCCTGCCATGCCCTCTTCTGCATGCCCAATTGAAGCCGGTTACAGCATCTCCCGCTGCCGACGGCTGGCCGAATGCATCCCCCCGCCAGATCCCGATTTTTCAGCCCGGCCTGCCTGTGTTTGCTCCTTGATCTGCCATTCTAAATTTCGGTTGACCATGGTTCCAAATGCGCTGTGAACCCGCTGCAATTGTTCTACCGGTATCTTCAGCAGCATTGACAGCTTTTTGAAGGCTTCTTCGTCCGATCCGCTACGGTAATAAAACCCCTGCCAGATTTGCTGGAGCATAAATTCGTTGCGCTGCAAGCATTCTGGGCAATACGAAGAAAACCGGGCCCGGAAAATCCGCCCGCACTGATCACAATTGATAATCTTATTCTGCTCCAAATACTTGGCATGATGCTGTTTCAGGCAGAACATAAACATTTCTTTCAAAAAACGCCAGGCTTCGTCTGAGGTCTCAAACAGGTAGGGTTGATGTTTTTCTTCCTGCCAGCCTGGTTTCAGGAGGTTCCAGGTCTTTCCATTCTCCAAATAGACCACCACGCCCCAGCCCCCCGGAAATGCCATCACTTCCAGCGGGAAATGCTGTTTTTTTGTTTGACCCCGACCGTCTGACTGATCCATACATCGCTTTCCGCACAGTTTCAGCCCTATAATACCCGGCAACCCGGCCCCTCTAAACTAGATTTTGGCTGAAACCGGGTTTCTGTTTCAAACGGATACAAACCGGATTAGCAGCCTAACAAGACATCCATCACCCGCTTCGCCCCCTGCCCGTCCACCAACGCCCGAGCCTTGTAAGACAGGGCTTTTCGCAAATCAGGACGCCGCATCAAGTCGGAGAGCGCCTGATGGACCCCCACAGGGGTTAAGCGGCTTGATTGACCCAGAAATAACTGGTACCCCGCTTCTGCCAACGCCCGACTAATCTGAAGCTGATTATCCGCCACCGCAATCACCACGCTGGGCAGCCCCGCACTAAAACGTTCCCAAGTCGTTGTGCCACCCGCTCCAATCGCCAAATCCGCAGCCAGCATCCGTTTTGCCATATCAGACACCTGAGAGACAACCCCCGCACCAGGGATAGAATTACAATAGCGTTGAATTTCCATAGAACGCGGGTTACTGGCCCCAACAACCACATCCACCGCAAGGTCAGGCCGTTTCAGCAACCGGACAGCCTCCAGGGCCTTCAAGGTCTCACCGGTTGGGTCACTTCCACCAAAAAAGACCAGCACCCGCCTCACATCCTCAAAGCTGCGGTTTAAGGCGTGAGCATGCACCTGGACAAACTCCGGGCGCAGCAAGGCATACTTCGGCCCCAACAATAACTGGCAATCCGCCGGTACGGCCCCGCGATACCGCTGTGGTTTCTGGACAAAATCATTTTGGTCCAATAAAACGTCACAATCATGCGGACGGTTCGCCAAGTCGTCAATCACCAGAATCCGGCGCGCCCCGCCCAGCCGCATGGCCTTTTCCCAATCCGAAGATAAGTCATAATGATCCACCACCAGCCAATCCGGACGATACTGCTCGATATTGAGCACCATCTCGCGCGGATCCATCGGGTTTAAAACCGAGAAAATCCCGGCGCCCCTGGCTCGCAGGTAATCGATCAGATACGTCGGCAGTTTGTGGCAGGCAAACGCCACCTCGACACCCGCCTTGTGCAACGCTTCCGCGAGGGTCGCACAACGCATCACATGGCCAGTTCCGATGGAAACCGAGGCATCCGCCCGAAATAGAACCCGCATCACCAACTCTTCCCAGTTACTCACGTACAGGATAACAGTTGTTGTCCCATCGGGGATCGGCCCATCGACCCATATGCTACAATGCTGGAGAGCTGAAATAAGGCGCCAGACGGGCATGAAGCTACGAAAAGCCACATTGGACGATCTCCACTTTCTGTGGGAGCTCCGTAATCATCCGCAGGTTCGACAGGCATTTTTCCATGCCGACGTCATTGACCTGCAGACCCATCGGCAGTGGCTTGAAGACAAGCTGAACTGCGAAAATACACTGCTTTTTATTGCGGAATTGGATGGAACGCGACTTGGACAGGCGCGGCTTGACCTGGATACCACTCAAACACAGGCAGAAATCCATGTCTCTGTGCTACCGAATCATCATGGGCAAGGGTTTGGCAGCCGTATTTTACGGGAAGCCTGCCAATGGGCCTTTACAGAATCTCCGGCAGATCGGGTTCTTGCCCACATAAAACCCGAAAACATCGCTTCTCTACGGAGTTTTGAAAAGGCGGGCTTTCAAAAAAACGGCCCCGTCGTTTTAAAGGGACATCCCTGCACGGAAATGATCCTACAAAAACCGGAGTTCACGCCCGGCGCGCTATAGTATGATCAGGGTGGGTGGCGGCCCAAAAAGCCAAAAAACTCCCACCTATTCAGGATAGAGCGAGGTACATCATGTCCCCCAAGGCGTTGGCCATTATTCCGGCCCGCGGCGGCAGCAAACGGATTCCCCGGAAAAATATCCGGCCATTTCTGGGCAAGCCCATTATTCAGTATTCCATCGAGACCGCCCGGCAATCCGGATGTTTCGACATCGTCATGGTGTCAACAGATGATGCCGAAATTGCCGAGGTTGCCATGAGTTGCGGCGCCGAAACCCCATTTCAGCGTTCGCAAGCCAATGCCAACGATTACGCCATGCTGCCCGATGTCATCTTGGAAGTGCTGAGCGAATACGAACAACGCGGACAGACGTTCGACTATTTCTGCTGCATTTTGGCCACGGCGCCTTTTGTTCAGGCCGCTTGGCTATCCGACGCGTTTGCAAAACTCCAGCAAAACGATGCCGACTGTGTGATGCCGCTGGTGCGGTTTGGCTACCCGATTCAACGGGCCTTGCGCATGCAAAACGGGCAAATCAGCATGATGTGGCCCGAGCATCTGAATAGCCGTTCCAACGATCTGGAACCCGGTTATCACGACAGCGGCTTGTTTTACTGGATGCAAACCGAACGGTTTTTAGCGCAGAAGAAAATTTTTGCCGAAAAAACCATCGGCATCGAACTGCCCGAATCGCAAGTCCAAGACATCGATTCGGAAGAAGATTGGAGAATTGCGGAAATGAAATATCAAATTTTATACCCGCAAGCAATCGCAAACCGATGAGCTTGCCCGTGTTTAACGTACTGATTATCGGTGCCGGAAAGATCGGCGCGCACTTTGACACGCCGGATAGCACCGATGTTTGGACACACGCGCATGCATTCAGCCAATCACCAACGTTCAAACTGCTCGGCTTTCTCGACCCGGATATTACGCAAGCCCAAAGCGCCATCACACAATGGGGCGGAGAAGTTTTTGATTCTATCGATACCGCTTTCAAGCAACATTCGGTTGATGTGGTGTGCATCGCCAGTCCGGATGAAACCCATGCCGATATTCTGCAAGCGCTGCTTTCGTATTCTCCCAAATTGGTTTTTTGCGAAAAGCCCCTGACGACTGAGTTGGGTCAGGCTAAAAAACTGGTGGTCCAATATCAACAACAAAACATCCCTTTGCTGGTCAATTACACCCGACGCTTTGTGCCTGAATTTCAACAGTTGCAAAGCAATATTAAAAGCGACCTATACGGAAAATTTGTGGGCGGCAACAGTATTTATGGAAAAGGATTCAAGCACAACGGCTCGCATCTCATCGATCTCTTGTATTTTCTGATTGGAGACATCGACGGTGTACAACCGGCTCAAGAAATCCATGATTTTACAAGCAACGACCCTAGCATCAGCGTGCTTTTAACTTTGGAGAATCAGCCTTTTTGGGTGCAGGCAATGGATAGCCGTCTTTACACCATTTTTGAAATGGACCTGTTTTTCGAGCACGCCCGCATTCAAATTTTAGACAGCGGCTTTCACATCCAAATCAGCGTCCCAGCAGCCAGTGCAAATTTCAATGGCTACCAAAACCTAAAACAAACCCAAACGATTCAAACGTCTCTGAATCAAGCCATGGTGCATGCGGCAGATCATATTACCGCGCATCTGACGCAAAACAAACCGCTGCTTTGCTCGGGCGAAGAAGCCTTGAAAACACTCGCCGTTTGCCATTCTGCCAAACTGCAAGCGATACGGTGAGGAGACAGCATGCCTGACACCGTTTTGTTATTTGCCAGAGACCCCGGCGGCTTCAACGCCATTGCCCCGCTAATAGAGCCTTTAAATGCAAAAGGCTATCGCGTGCTGCTTTTTGCCAAAGACATTGCCTTGCAGAAATTTCAACAAGCTGGCACACTCGTGCAAGACCTTGCCGCGCAGGTCAACCCAATCACTGCCGAAACGCTGGAAGCTTTTTTAAAGACACAACGACCGGACTTTTTAATCACCGGCACCAGTGCCGAGGATATGAGCGAAAAGTTTTTGTGGAAGGCTGCTAACAATCTCGGCATCCCTTCATTTGCCATTCTCGATCAATGGGTCAACTACGGCATCCGGTTCTCGTCGTATGGGGTTTCCCAATCCGCTCAGTATCAGCAAGACCAACAGCATCCATACCTGCCCACAAAAATCCTGGTGATGGATAACTTTGCCAAAACCGAGATGATGGCGGACTTGGGAGAACAAGAAACCAATCGCATTTTAGTGAGCGGGCAACCGTATTTCGATCAGATTTTTCACTACGCAAAAAACCGATCTCAAGAGGCCACCCAATCCTGTCGACAGTCCTGTTACAACGCAACCTCTCAAGATATCGTGATCGGCTTTGCTTCCGAACCGATCTCCATAGCCTACCCCAACAACTATTGGGGCTATGATGAGCAAAGCATTCTGAAAAACCTGGTGCAATCGCTGGAAGCATTGCTTCCACAATGGGAGGCACAAGCCCCGAACCGAAAATTGATTTTGGCATTGCGCCCTCACCCGAAAGAAGACCTGAAAACGTATAACGCATTGTCCAAACAATTGAATCAAGGGGCGCTGAAAGTGATCGTGGAGTCCGACAACAAGCCCTGGGATTTTATTTTGGCAGCCGATATGATGTGTGGCATGTCTTCCCTCATGTTGATTGAATCGGCTATGCTGAATAAACCCATCCTGAGCATTCAGATTGGGCTGCAACAGGAAGATCCGTTCATGCTTTCCCGGCGCGGGATCGTCCCCAGTATCCAAGATCAAGGAATCCTCCAGGAAACATTGACGGACATTCTATTCAATCCATCGAAAAGCCCTACAAAAATACGCTCTCGTTTTGAAGTCATCCCCAACGCAACCGATAACGTGATTCGATTTATGGAGCAAGCACTCAAATGCCCTCGGTCATTACCGGCAAGCTAGCCATCCATGGCGGACCCAAAATCCGCACCCGCCCCTTCCCTGCCTACCGAACCATCGGTAGCGAAGAAAAAGAAGCCGTCATGAACGTGCTGGATTCCGGCATTTTGTCGCAGTATTTGGGCACTTGGCATGATAACTTTTACGGTGGCCCCACAGTGCAGGCTTTTGAAAAAGAGTGGGCGGCGTTTTTTGGCGTAAAACACGCCATAGCCGTCAACTCCGCCACATCGGGTTTATTTGCCGCCATCGGCGCTACGGGGCTTAACCCGGGTGATCAGGTGATTGTCTCACCCTACACCATGTCGGCTTCTGCCATCGCGCCATTGGTTTACAATGCGCTACCGGTTTTTGCGGATATCGAGGAAGAATACTTCTGCCTCTCCCCGGCATCCATCGAAGCCAACATTACGGAAAAAACCCGCGCCATTATTGTGGTTGATATTTTTGGCCAGCCTTCTGACGCGGATACCATCAACGCCATCGCCAAAAAACATAACCTGCTGGTCATTGAAGATTGCGCGCAAGCCCCCGGCGCCACCTACAAAGGAAAATATGCCGGTACATTAGGCGATATCGGCGTGTATTCGCTGAACTATCACAAGCACATTCACACCGGCGAAGGCGGCATGGTCGTCACCGATAACGACACCTTGGCCGAGCATATCCGAATGATTCGAAACCACGGTGAAGCCGTGGTGGCCGGACGCGATTACCCGACGCTCAATAACATGCTGGGCTTTAACTACCGCATGACCGAACTGGAAGCCGCCATCGGACGCGAGCAACTTAAAAAACTACCAGAACTACTTAAAAAGCGCCTTAAAAATATTACGTATCTTACCGAACCACTGTCTGAAATTCCGTGTCTGAAACCCGCCAAAACCCGGCCCGACAGCACCCATGCATTTTATGTCCATCCGATTCAGTTCGATGCCAAAACCGCCGGTGTGCATCGCAATATTTTTATCGATGCCGTACGGGCGGAACTGATGCACACGGAGACTCGCGAAAAAGAAGGCGTGAAAGTGAGCAGTGGTTACGTCAAACCGTTGTACCTGCAACCCATGTACCAGCAACGCCACGCCTACGGAAACAGCGGCTATCCCTGGTCTGTTCATGATCCGGACAGCAAAATTTCGTATGCCAAAGGACTCTGCCCGGTGACAGAAAAAATGCATGAAGATGTCCTGTTCATTCACGAGCTTCTTCAGCCGGAATTATCCAAAGCCGATTTAGATGACGTGATTGCCGCTTTTCAAAAAGTGTGGGAATACCGGGGAGACTTGTCATGAAAGAATCCATCGAGCAGATTGAAAATATGGCCTACAAAAAATTTGTGGACCAGATGCTGAAAAAAAACCAGGGCGATTTCTGCCCCATGCGCAAAGAGCAACAAATGGATCATCTCTTTGCCATGCTGGCGCATGATTTCAAACAGAAAGGCCAGCGGGTTCTGGACGCTTGCTGCGGTTATGGACGTCTGATTCATTTCTTGAACGAGTTTGATTCTCAACAAAATTATTTTGGGGTGGATTATGTGCACGCCCTGATTGAACAGGGACGCGCCAATTTTGCCGGACAGAATAACATCCGTTTTGAAACCGGTGATGTGATGAAGCTCGCTGATTTTTACGATAAAGAATTCGATATCGCCATCAACTACAAAACGCTTTATTGCTTGCCCTATTATGAGACTCTGGTCGAACAGCTCGTAAAAGTAACCAAAAATAGAATTTACATCACTTCTCCGTTTTATGACGGCGACTACGAGTTCATCGCCAAAATTCACAACACCGGCCAGTCGGATGCGAATGCCTACAGCTACCTCAATACGTATTCATTTCCCAAGTTCGAGCGCTTCTGCCAATCGCTGGGTGTGAAAGAAGTGAATGCCGTTGATATGAAACTGGATTTTGATTTGCCAAAACCGACTGATCCCAATATCTTGCAAACCTATACCATACCCATCACCGAACAAGAACGCCTGGAAATTACCGGCGTGGTTATCCTCAATTGGAAGCTGGTGCAACTGGTGCTGTAATCAAATCCCACGATAGCGGCGTGCCCCGCTTAATGGCCTGCGTCGTTTTTTGACCCAATATTTGTGCGTAAAATTTGGGCGGCAACCCCAAGCCCGGTCGAATGGAACGCACATTCTCCACCGTCAGCCTGGCCCCCGCCGGGATATCTTCCACGGCGTACAGTGAGCGCCGGAATTTCATGTTGCTCTTCTCGCCATCGGTTGGGCCAAACTGAACGCTCCCCAGTGCACGATGCGCGGTGGCACATTCGTCCACCAGTTGTTTCATCTCATGAGGCTCCAGCGAAAATGCCGAATCCACGCCGCCATCCGCACGGCGCAGGGTAAAATGTTTTTCAATCACACATCCGCCCAAGGCCACACTCGCCACCGCCGCACCAATCCCCAGCGTATGATCGGACAGACCGACCAGGGTACTAAAACGCTCGCGCAGGCAAGCAATCGTATTGAGGTGGCTGTTGATGGGATCGGCCGGGTAGCTGCTGGTGCATTTTAATAACACCAACTCCTGGCACCCAGCTTCTCTGGCCGCATTCACCGCCTCTTCAATTTCGGCTTCGGTCGCCATCCCGGTCGACATAATCAGCGGCTTGCCGGTAGAGGCCGCTTTTTGGATGAGCGGAATATCGACAATCTCAAATGACGCGATTTTATAGGCGGGCACACGGCAGGTTTCCAGGAAATCAACCGCTGTTGCATCAAACGGAGAGCTAAAACCAATCAGACCATGCTGTTCACACCGATCAAAAATTGCCTGATGCCACTCCCAAGGGGTATAGGCTTGCTCATACAGCTTGTAGAGCGATGTCCCCTGCCAGAGGCTGTTGGGATCGGCAATGAAAAACTCGCCTTCCGCCACATCAATGGTGATCGTATCGGCTGTGTAGGTCTGTATTTTAACCGCATCCACCCCGGCGGCGGCGGCGGCATCCACAATCTCCAGCGCCCGCTCCAGCGACTGGTTATGGTTCCCCGACATCTCGGCAATGATAAAAGGCCGATGTTCAGGCCCGATTTTGCGTCCGGCAATCGTGATTTCAGTCATCAGGGTTCAATCCGCATTGCACACCACCCGTTACTGTAAGCATACCGCATCCACCTATTAAGGGTACCTCATCCATTTACTGTATTCTCCGCGCTCCCGTCATCGGCTATACTCTGAATAGGTGGTAAAGTCTGGGATTCGTGCAAGCAGATGTTTAATGACAAGGTCATCCTGATCACTGGGGGAACCGGCTCATTCGGGCGGCAGTTCATCCGCACGGTCTTGTCGCGCTATCAGCCCAAAAAGCTGATTGTCTTTTCGCGCGACGAATTCAAGCAATACGAAATGAGCCAGGAATTTAACGCCCCCTGCATGCGCTATTTTATTGGCGATGTCCGGGACTACAAACGTCTGCGCCGCGCGTTGGATGGCGTGGATTACGTGATTCACGCCGCCGCGATGAAGCATGTGCCCATCGCCGAATACAACCCGTCCGAATGCGTCGAAACCAATGTGTCCGGCGCACGCAACGTGATTGATGCCGCACTGGAAGATAACGTGGCGAAAGTCATTGCCCTTTCCACCGACAAGGCCGCCAACCCGGTCAACCTGTATGGCGCCACCAAGCTGGTATCGGATAAGATGTTTGTCGCGGCCAACAACCTGGTGGGCCGACGTCAGACCCGGTTTTCGGTCGTTCGCTATGGCAACGTACTGGCCTCCCGCGGCTCCGTTATTCCGCTGTTCAACAAAATGGTGGAAGAAGGCGCCACCGAACTACCAATCACCGACCCGGACATGACCCGCTTCTGGATTACGCTGCCCGATGCGGTGGAATTTGTCATTCAATGCTTTCGCGAAATGCACGGCGGGGAGATTTTCATCCCCAAAATTCCCAGCATGAAAATTACCGATCTGGTCGAAGCGCTGTATCCTGGCATGCCTTACAAAACCGTCGGCATTCGCCCCGGCGAAAAACTGCACGAAGTGCTGTGCCCGGCCGATGATTCGCGTTACAGCGTCGAGTTTTCCAATTACTTTGTGATTAAACCCACCATCAATTTCGATACGAATATCAACTACCACAACAATTATTCGGGCGAGCAGGGAACGGCTGTCCCCATCGGGTTTGAATACAATTCGGCCAACAATCCGGAAGTGTTGAACGCTGCCCAAATCCGTGCCTTACTGCAAACCAAGCTGGCCCCCCGAATCGCTAGCCCAGCCGGTTATGGAAAATAAGACATTCATCCCCTACGGGCGACAGCATATTACCCCGCAAGATATCGATGCCGTGGTTCAGATATTGCAGTCGGAATACTTAACCCAAGGCCCAGCCATCGCCCGGTTTGAACAATCGATCGCAAACGATTGCAACGCCAAACATGCCATTGCGGTCAGCAACGCCACGGCCGGTTTGCATATTGCATGCCTGGCCGCCGGGCTTGGCACAGGCGACTGGCTCTGGACCTCTCCCAACACATTTGTCGCCTCCGCCAATTGTGCCTTGTATTGCGGCGCGCAAGTCGATTTTGTGGATATCGATCCCAATACCTACAACCTGAGCATCGCGGAACTGGAACGAAAACTGATTGCCGCCAAAAAAGAAAATCGTTTACCCAAAGTGGTTGTGCCGGTCCATTTTGCCGGGCAAGCCTGCGAGATGGAAAAGATCAAAGCGCTCTCGAATGAATACGAGTTTCTCATCATCGAGGATGCCGCACATGCCATTGGCGGAGCATATCAAAATCAAAAAATTGGTAGTTGCGCTTACAGTGACATGACCGTCTTCAGCTTTCATCCCGTCAAAATAATCACCACGGGCGAAGGCGGCATGGTGTTGACCAACCGCGATGATTTGGCTGAAAAACTGGTTCGCCTGCGCACGCATGGCATTACACGCGACGCATCACAGTTAACGCAAGAGTCCCCCGCCCCCTGGGCTTATGAACAACTGGAACTGGGACTCAACTACCGGATGAGCGATTTGCAAGCCGCCCTGGGGGAAAGCCAACGACGCCAACTGGATGCGTTTGTTGCCAAGCGACGTCAATTGGCGGCACGTTACGATGCCTTATTAAAAGACCTGCCGGTCATCACTCCGTGGCAACACCCGGAGACGGACTCCGCGTTCCATCTGTATGTGATTCGACTGAAAGCACATGACCGCCTAAGCGTGTTTCAGCATTTAAAAAGCCAGGGCATTGGCGTGAACGTGCATTACATCCCCGTCCATACCCAGCCTTACTATCAAAAGCTAGGCTTTCACTGGGGCGATTTTCCGGAAGCCGAAGCGTATTATCACTCCGTTATGACGCTGCCTTTGTTTTACGATTTGACAGAAACGGATCAGGATTTTATCGTTTCCACATTAAAAAACGCCCTGCGTTAACACATCGAAAAAACGACCATGCGCATTGAAGCCAGCATTTACGAACTCACCGGCCCACGCGAACTCAGCGTGAACACCGAAGCGCTTTCAACAAAAAATCTGAAAGCCGAACAACTGCTGGCGCGCACTTGCTACAGCGCCATTTCTCCCGGCACCGAAACAGCTGCCTACACGGGCATTGCACCGCTTCGCCCCGGTAAGGTTTATCCTCGCCTGATGGGTTATTGCAACGTGGCGGAAGTGCTGGCCACCGGAGCAGATGTTAAAAATTTTCAGGCAGGCGATTTCATTTTGACGCACCAGAGCCACCGCAGTCATTTTATTTGCAGTGAAAACGATGTGGTTGCAAAAATTCCAGCCACTGCCAATAGAGAAGCAGCCACCACTACTTATCTTTTTCATTTGGGCTATGCCGCCTTGATAAAAGGGCAAATAAAACCCGGCTTGAACGTAGGTATCATTGGCTTCGGTACTCTCGGAGCCACAACCACAGCACTCGCCAAGCAAGCAGGCGCCCGTGTCGTTGTGTTTTCCAATCAAAAGGCCGCACTGAAAACAGCGGAGCAATGGGGCGCGTGGCTGGCCTTGCAAAAAGACAACCCAGACATCCGGCAAGCACTAAAAACACTGACAAAAAATACCGGCCTGGATCTGATCGTTAACACCTCCAACGCTTGGAGTGACTACAAACTGGCCCTGGAAGCAGCCGCGCCCGGCGGCACGATTATCAATTTGAGCTTTCCAGGGCGAGAGCAACCCATCCCGCCATTTAACCCGCTGGATTCGGCGTATGTGTACGACAAGCAACTCACCATCGCCGCAGGCGGCATCATGCCCAACCTCAATGCCAGCCCGCAAGATATCCGCTTTACGGTGAAACGCAACTGCGACTACTTACTCGACTTGATTGTACGTGAGCAACTCCCGGCCCAGGCGTTAATCTCTGAAACCGTACCATGGCGACAACTGGAAGCGGTGTACGAAAAACTGACGACACGGCAACCGGGTTACTTAACCGCTGTTTTGGAGTGGCAACCATGAGTGGCCGCACACTGAGAGCCGCGCTGGTGGGCTGCGGACGCATGGGCGCTCACACGGCCAATGCGCTATACAAACAACTCCCCGCCGGGTACCTGCCGATTAATCATGCCGACGCCATGTGCGCTACCAATCGCATCGAATTACTCGCCTGCTGCGATACCGACCGAGCGCGCGTCAAACAGACCGCTACCAAATACACCTGCACACCGTATCTTGATTATCGCGAGATGATCCAAGCCGTCCGCCCCGAAGTATTAGCCATTGCCACCCGCACGGACGGACGCTGCGAGATCATCGAGTTTGCCGCCAAAAACGGTGTGAAAGCCATGCACGTTGAAAAACCGCTCAGCCGTAACATGATCGATTGCAAACGCGCGCTTCAGGCCGTGCACAAAGCCCAGGTTCATCTCACCTACGGGACCACCCGGCGCTTTATGGACATTTACCGCAAAGCCCGCGCACTGGTGGTGGAAGGAACAATCGGAACACTGCAGGAAATCGTTATCGCCTTCGGCCATTCGCCGCTGCTTTGGTATCATCCGCATTCGGTGGATTTGCTGTTGTTTTTGGCGGGCAGCAACCAGATTCGCCATGTACAGGCCACCTGCCAGATCAATCCACAGGATGTCGAACCGTTGCTCGTCAATGCGGACCCCATCATCGATCACGCACTGGTTCAGTTTGAAAACGACGTGCGTGGCATCATCACAGGAGTAGCCGGCTTCGATACAATTTTATCCGGTAGTGCCGGAAGGATCACGATTGCCGCGAACGGCGGCTGGCTGGAGCTGAAGACCCAGCAGAATGATTCGGATATTTACCATCTCACGCAAGAACGCATCGCTGTTCAGTCCACCTTGGGTGGCACCGTTCGGGCATTTACCGAACTCTGCGACGCCATTGAAACCGGCATGCCCGTTTCAATCGCACCGGATGAGATCGCACAGGCGCAACGCATTTTATTCGGCTTTGTTCACTCGTCCTTGCAAGAAGGCCGTCGCGTCAAGCTTTCGGAAGTACCCGATGGTTTAACCGTCACCGGCAAAAGCGGTCTGTTTTACGCTTAGCGTTTGGTGATTTTCACCCATTTCCAGTTGAACAGGATATTGCCATCCGCTTGCAAACCGCTACCGACAATGCGGGTGCCACCATCGCGCTTCAGTGATTTGGCCTCTTGATCCAACACGCTCGGATCATACTCATCGTCAATCACTTCCGCATCGCAACCCAGACTGCGGATATAGTCGGTGAAAAACTGGATATTGTAGGTGTTCTGGAATACCCATTCCGTCGGGTTGCCTTTTTCATCAAACTGGTTTTCGGCACACTGCCGCACAATGGTGGTGGGATGATCGCTCAGCAAGGTGCGGATGAAGCAATACTGCTTTGTGCTGTCGATCAGGTTTTTAACCGCCGGTTTGCAAAACGGGAGATGCAAAATCACGTTGCAGCAAAACACAATATCGTAGGGGTCGTTCGGGTAAATCGTCTGCGTCGCATCCTTCACTTCAAAGCTGGCCTGCGTGTCATGCCTGAAATAATCCTTGGCCTTATTGACGACATGCGCGTAAGCATCCACGCCGCGATATTCGATATCTTGCCCCAAGCGGCGAACTCCATGCAGATAGTGCCCCACATTGCAGCCCACATCCAGAATCCGCATGCCGGGCTGATAAACCTGTTTAATCAACTTGATCAACTGCTTGGTCGATTCCATTTCACCCAGCTCGCCAGCCGCCCGAAGGGAGAGCGACCCTTCCACATCGGGTTGACGACCCCAGACCTGCCACGGTTCGTAAGACATTGCACGCTCCTTCTGCTACACACTCGCACCTATCCTCATTTTAGACGAGGTTTTGCCCTCGGCACAATCGAGCAAGTGGTGGAGAAGCCTATTAGCCCCTATATTGCCCACAACCCGGCTCTGTGAGAGGATAGTACGGATGCTTTCCATTGTAATCCCCGCCTATAACGAAGCCGAAAACCTGCGCCGCACCCTCCCCCAGATGCGGGAAGCGTTGCGGCAAAGTGGCATGACCGATTACGAGTTTATTGTGGTTGACGACCACTCCAGCGAACCCCTGTTTGAGTCGCTGGCCGAACTCAACGATCCCCACATCCATTGTATCCGTCTCAGCCGCCGAAGCGGCAGCCATACCGCCTTACGCGCCGGGTTAGGGGCTTCTCGTGGAAGCGCTGCCTTGTGCATTTCCGCGGACGGACAAGAAGACCCGGCAGCCATCCCCCTGATGGTTGAGAAATGGCGCGAAGGCAACCAGATTGTCTGGGGTTTACGCTCTCAGCGCAGCGGAGAAGGACTATTTCAGAAGTATTTCAGCCTACTTTTCTACAAACTGCTGGCCACCTTAACCGAAGGCGGGCAAAGCGGCATCGACCTCAACCGGGCCGATTTCTATCTATTGGATCGCCGGGTCGTGAATGGTTTGAATGCGTTGCCCGAAAACAACTCCTCCCTGTTTGGGCTGATTGCCTGGATTGGGTATCGCCAGGCGTATGTTGAATACGAGCGGCGGGAGCGGGCTGTTGGCAAATCCAAGTGGAAGTTTCGGGCCCGCATGCGCCTGGCCAAGGATTGGATCATTGCATTCTCAGGCCTTCCGCTCAAATCCATGACCATCCTGGGCTTTATTGTCGCAGGCTTGGGCTTCCTCTACGCCATGTGGATTCTAATCAACAGCTTGCTTTTCGGTAACCCGGTAGAAGGCTGGGCCTCTCTCATGACCACGGTTCTGGTTTTGGGTGGGTTACAAATGGCCATGCTGGGCATTATCGGCGAATACCTCTGGCGCACGCTGGAAGAAACCCGCCGCCGGGCGCTTTATTTTGTCGAGAAAAGCACTTTTGAAACGGAAGCACCTGCTCCTTTCACTGTCGAGGCTCACTCCCCGCGATAACAATGCACAGTCGCGCCTCGGAACCGAAGGCTGAAATTCAAGTCATAAAGTGAGGGATTTGTGACACAGTTTGCCACAACTGTCAGGAGTGCTGTATGGCAAGACGGTTTGGTTCATCCGGATTTATCCTGTTATTGATTGCTACAGGCTGTTTCTCATTCAGCATTTTCTCAGGCAATCTCGCAGCCGAGGCCAAACGTTTTTGGCCATTTTTTACGCTCAATGGCAATCATCAGCCCAAACAATCGCTTCAAACCGATCAGCCCCTTCAAGTCCTCAATGAGATCAACGCTCTCCGGTTTACACACAACCTGCCGCCATTGCGACTCAATACGCAGTTGAATCAAGCCGCGCAACATCATGCGGCTTTTCTCGCCAGAACACAGCAGGTGTCACATACCGGCGCACAAGGTTCCCGCCCTCCTCATCGTCTCACTCAGGCAGGCTATGCCGGACATATCATCGGTGAAAACCTTGCCAACGGGCAACGGACCGCTCGGGAAGTCGTTCGGGACTGGCTGGCCAGCGCCACCCATCGCCGCAATCTGCTCAACCCGCAAGCACGTGAAATAGGGGTCGGGCAAATACAAGGCTATTGGGTATTGGATTTGGCAAAACCGCTTTAGGTCTCTCTGTTCAATTTAGCCTGCTTGTATGAATGGCGCGGCGCTCAAATCGGTTTCCGTACTCACCAGGTGGAATACACTGATTTCTGGCGGCATTGCCAGGCGCGGTGTCGGGCAGGCAAAGCGCTGACCCAACAGATGATGCACAAAAACAGCCGAGCCTAAGCCGCGGTTGACATACAAACGGCTGGGAAAATCCGCCAACTGATAAAGCCCGGCCACGTACGGCGAGTTCAGAAGTGCCTGGTAAAGCCGGAGCGGCATCCGGATTTGCCCGCCATGCGTATGCCCTGACAGAATCAAATCCGGTTTAAATCGTGCCATCGCTTCAAAATTTTCCGGGTTATGGCTCAACAATATCGTTGGCAAATCCGGCGTCAACGCACGATGCGTCGAAGCCAAACATTGTTTTCCGAGTATCAAGTCATCCGCACCCGCCAGTTGAAGTTGCTGATGCTGAACCGTAAGCCGGGTGCTGTCATTGATGAGCAAATCGAAACCCGCCTTTGTCATCGCAGCGCGTAACGCCAGGCTACCGTCGCCATCCGAATAATCATGGTTTCCCAAACAGGCCAGCTTGCCATGACGCGCTTGCATCCGGCTTAGCAAGTACGTGACATCATTCAAAAACTGTTTCCCGTGTGCAATCGTATCGCCCGTGCACATCAACACATCGGCCCGTAAGCCATTAATCACATCCACCGCCGCCTCCACCACCGGACGGTTCCAGCAATCCACATGCATATCTGAAACCTGAACCAGCTTGAACCCTTCAAATGCTTTTGGCAAACGAGGAATCGGCACAATATGATGCGTGACATCAAACGGAAGCGATTTCTCAAATAACTGCGCGACGCGCTTCATCCAAACCGGGCTAAGCATCTTTTTACTTTCCACGCAAAAAGCCGAGGCTTTTATTTTTGGACCACAGCCCTCATTATATCAACTCTCCTGCACACAACTCTATCAAGCCACAAACACAAGCATATCAGTCCATTAGCCAACCACTGGCGAATAGGAAAACCGTCTGCAAAATGGGAGAGTAATGAAGGAAGAGGGTCAACCAAATTTCAATATTTCAATAGACATTGTGTGCAATGCTTGCCAACCAGATCTTAAATTTGATGTTGAGCATGACGAATCGGTTCTTCGACGAAGTGCCGTTGCCTCTGGCATATCAAACACCCGTGTTTCAAAAACCGGAATCCGTCCTCCTCATTCCCTCGCTGTTCATCGGCGATAACGTTCTGCTGAACCCCTGCATTCGCAACCTGCGCAGAAACCTGGGGAAGAATGCCCGAATTGATGTGATGTCACCACCGGCCGTGTATCCACTGTATGAAACCATGCCCTGGGTCAATCACGTGTATGTTGAAAAAAAGCATCGGCCCAACCATCCAACCGATTTTTTGCGCGCACACGGCTACGACACCATCCTGTTTTTCAGATACTCGCTCTTCTGGAGCAATGCCGCTCAGCGGGTGGGCATTTCGCAACGCGTCGGTTTCGATTTTGAACGCATTGGCCTTCATGGCTTTAAGCACTGGGGGCAGCGCCTCACCCATGCCATCCCCTCCCGCTCATTGCACGACCCCAGAAACCAGTGTGAGGTTTATCTCGACATCTTACGGCATCTGAATCTCCCGATACTCGACAAGCATTTGGAGCCTCACCTCACACAAAGCGATTATCAATTTGCCGAACATCTGTTGCAACATGCTGCTAAAGACCGACCTCGCATTCTCATCCATGCGGCCTGTGGCTCACCCGGCAAACAGTGGCCAGCCGAAAACTGGAATCGTTTGCTTTCCTTATTGGACAGACGTTGGCAGCCAACGTTCATTGCAAGCGGCAGCGCCAAAGAAGCAACGGTTTATCAAAAGTGGGTAAAGCAATTTGACTTCCTGAACCTCTGCGGCAAAACCACGTTACGGCAAACCATCGCCGTGCTACAAAAAACCGATCTGGTCATCACACTCGATACCTCAATTGCCCACTTGGCTGCCTTGGCAGGCACACCACGCCTCGTAGTGCTTTACGGCCCAACCAACCAAGCCCAATGGCGCCCTTGCGTTCGAGCGGAAACCCATTTAGAGCAAGTCTGTCTGGAACTTCCGTGTCGCCCTTGCCCGGCAAGAACCTGCGGCCATAAAAGCTGCTTGAAACAATTGCCGGTGGCTCAAGTGATGCAAGCCATTCAACGTTGCTTTAAATATCGCTGCTTTCAATAGCAAACAACACCGGTGTAAACACCGGTGTTGTTCCTCCCGCTCCCTTCGATTTGTGACGATTGCTACCAGTAACCGCGAACAGCCGATGAAGGCTGCGGTGCTTCCGGTATAATCGGCACTTCAATGGCCGTGGGAGGTGCAGGCAGTGTTACGATTGGCTGCACAGTCTGTACAGGAATGGACGCCGCCCGGCAATGTTCCGCATTACGGCACATCGCGTTGGAAGGCTCCTCGTACACCAGGAACTTCACCTCGTCACTGACCGGATTGTTATAGGAGTACGTGAGCTGTTGCTGGCCATGTGGCGGCACAACAACCGATTGCTCCTTGCCAAGCCGCTGGGTCGTTTCAAAGCGCAACGGCACGTCCGTCGGGTTGACCAGCGTCAGCGCCACTTTGTTCATCGGCCCCAGACGGTCGATTGAGAACTGGCCTGGCCCTGGTGTCAGCGTCAAGGTCTTGTAGCGTTCGCCCCAAGGCGCCCAACCCTCTTTCTGGGTTTCCGCAGCAATTCCTGTTGACTGCACCTGACCAGCCAACGGAATGGCGCTGCCATCCGCAGACAAAGCCGTGGTGCAAGCCGCTGCCGATGGGCAGGCCGCTACAGGCACTTCTCGGACGGCGCTAACCCCGACAGAAGGGCATGCAGGAACCAGGGCTGTGGACGGGCATGCCGTTGGGCAGGCCGTCACAGCCGGGCAAGCCGTCACCGTTGGGCAGGCGGGCGGGCATGCCGAAACAGCCGGGCATGGCTTCAGCAGCGGACAGGTGGCCGCCGGGCACGCAGGCGCCGGACAACCCGACTTCATCAGCGGACACGCCGACGGGCAGGCCGCCAATGATTGCACATGAGCCTGTCCCCAGGTCATAATGCCCATCACCGCAGCCAAAAGGCTCATGGTTAATGCTTTCTTTCTCATCACTTCTCCCCCAATCATCTCTTGAATATCCCGTTACGCGGATTCAATCCAGATGCTCACCAGTTATTCTAGAAGATTCCGAGCAATACACAATTCTCCTACTGTCTAGGAAAGCAAAGCAGGCGTATGGAAGACCTGGAAGCACCTCCATAGGCTCATCCAGCAGATAAAAAACACGGCAAGAGAATGCTGCTGATGCTTTTCCCCGTTTTCAAAACCTGTTGCATAATCCATCTTCAGCAGTCGAGTTTTTAAATAGCCCAACCGGGGGATAGTTCTACGGCTCGGCTGTTTTTTAGAATTGGAGTTTTGTTGGCAATGATTTTTTCAATGGGTAGATTGATGGAACAGTTGGACTCCCTTCCTGAAAATGGCCTGCCATCTTGCGTCAATCATTGGGAAGGAAACCGTACCGCATTAGAAGATTTCGTTCTTCTAGCCTCGCATGACCTGCAAGCACCCATCCGAAAAATCTTGATATTTGCCTCCCACTTACAAGGCATGCTGATGGAGCGATCTTCTTCGGCGGAAGAAATAGAATGCCTTCGGAGGATTCAGAAATCCGCCCTGAGCATGCAGAGCCTGGTCACGGATCTGCTGGACTTGTCCCAATCACAAACCAAAAATAGATTTTTTCAACAAGTGGCGCTCACTCAAATTGCTCAACACACGATTGAAAGCCTGCAAGAAGAAATTCTGGATTCAGGCGGACAAATTACATGCAGTCCATTGCCTTCCATTGATGCAAACCCGCTCCAGATTCAGAAGCTGTTGCGCAACCTTCTTGAAAATGCGTTAAAATTTCACCAGGCAGGCTGCCCTCCCGTCATTCGCATCGAAGCTTCCATCACGGAGGGGATTTGCGAAATTCGCATTGTCGATAACGGCATCGGATTTGATCTTCAATACCAGGATAAAATATTCGGGTCTTTCGAGCGCGTCTGCCCCAAGCAATACGAAGGAAGCGGAATGGGACTCGCCCTTTGCAAAAAAATTGTCGAGCGGCACCATGGTTCTATTCACGCCGAAAGCAGTCCTGGGCAAGGCGCCTGCTTTACGATTCGACTGCCGGTTCAGCAGCAACCGGAGATCCCGACCGTTGTTTACTCATGAAGAAAACGGCAGCGTATCCTCAAACCACTGGGCGGCGTATTGAGCCACCTGTTCCAGTTTGCCCGGCTCTTCAAACAGATGCGTTGCCCCAGGGATAACAACCAGTTCTTTACGCAAGTCCAGCGGCATTTCCCGGAAGGCCTGACCATTCAACTCCA
>CAZXUP010000008.1:12983-21856 GCA_964643815.1 uncultured Vampirovibrionales bacterium | reverse complement strand
CCTAAGCAGGGCGTGTTTGAAGCCATTTCGGAAATGTGCCGCCTGCTTAGGGTTTCCAAGATAAATAACCAGCAGCAGGTAGAAAGCCATATTATACAGGCTGAAAATCGCAAGCCCCGGTATCACCAGCAGCAACAAGCCCAGCAAACCGGCAATAAAAACCGGTATCACCATAACAACCGCCAACAACCAGATTCCAAGAGAACCCAACAGGCTTCGTTTGGGAATCAGATAGGCGTAGATATTGGGCTCCACTTCATCCCAGTTGACATCCCGCACATAGCGGGCAATGGCATAGTACAGGTACCCCAGCGCCAACGAGCACACCGCCATACCCACACCAGCCACCAGCATCGTCATACCTTCCTCAAGACTGGTGGGATGTTTTTTTGTGTTCCCTTCCATCATCTGGAACAAGGTAGCAATCAGAGAATAGGGAATCAATACCGGCAGCGAGAGTTTCGTTATCGGCCACAAGTGCTTTAGCAGGCTTTTGTAGCCAAACAGGACGATATCCAGAATGGACGCAGGCTGAATCGATTCTTGCTGGGATGGCGCACTCATATGTCTCATTATACAGGCGCATGGCAAAAGCGAACCCTCTATATACGCGAACCTTCCTTTGTTGGACTCTTTTCACCTAAAATAAAAGGAGGGAGGGAAGCGTCATCATCCGTTCATCGAACCCAACAAGCAGCCTGCGTGAAGCACCTCAATTTTTTTATGGCGACACGCAAAGCGAGAACCGGATCATCGAAGGCGATAACCTGATCGCCTTGCATTCCCTGGCTTCTGAATTTACCGCCAAAATCAAATGCATCTACATCGATCCGCCCTACAACACCGGCAATCGCTTTTCCCATTACGACGACGATGTTGAGCACACACGCTGGCTGGAATTTATGCAGGCGCGCCTTGAGGCCCTGCGCCCCCTGCTGCGGGAAGACGGTGTGATCTTTGTCTCCATCGGCGATGAAGAATGCGCCTATTTGAAAGTGCTGATGGACGGTATTTTCGGGCGAAAAAACTTCTGCGGCACATTGGTGTGGGAAAAAAAGAAAAAGCCCTCGTTCCTGGATCGTCACATGGGATCCGTCACGGAATTTATCTTGGCATACGTCAAAAACCGTGCGCTGGCCGGACCATTTACGCATGGCACAACCACCCACGGAAAAAAATATCCCCTCAACAATGCGGGCAATGGCGTTCGCGTTCTTCGCTTTGATGCCGGCAGCGTGCAGTTTAATTGTGCGGATGGGTTTTACATGGCGCAAGATATGTCGCAGGGAGCCATTGTGACTCGCCTTCTGGATGATGTTGAAGTGAAAAACGGTGTGAACACGCAGGCTTTTCGCCTGGAAGGCGAATGGCGTTATTCGCAGGAGACACTCGATACGATTATGACGGCGGGAGAGTCGCTTACCATCAGCAAGGCGCCGTTCCGACCCAACCACATCAAACCCGGCGGCGCGCCTAAAAAGCTCAAAAACCTGATCAGCCTGGCGCACTACGACATCGGCACATATGAAGACGCCACCGAAGAAAGCAGGCGTTTGTTTGGCGATCAGGACGCATTCGATTATCCCAAACCGGAGCAGTTGATGCATCTTCTGCTAAACAGCGCGACTCGCCAAAATGATTGGGTATTGGACGCTTTTGCAGGATCCGGCACCACCGGCGCGGTTGCGCACAAAATGAACCGTCGGTGGATGATGATTGAACAGGGCGAACATTGCCGCACGCATCTCTTGCCGCGCATGCAAAAGGTAACAGATGGACAGGACCCCGGAGGCGTTACCTCCCTCACCGGTTGGCAGGGCGGCGGCGGGTTTCAGTATTTTCAAGCCTGAGTCGTGCCTGGTCGTGATTTAACTGACTTGACGGGCAGTGAACAATGTCAGTTTGCGCAATTTTACCGACAAGACAATCTGGCATTTCTGAAAGTTTATATTATTATGATAGCTTGACTTGAGTATCATAAAGGAGTCTGGTGGGACGATGCCGATTACATTCGATACACTGGCCGAATTGAAAGCGTTTTGCGTCAGCTTCAAGCTATCGGGCAAAGATGCTGGCGAAACCGAAACACCCCTCAAAAAACGGGGGCGGCCCAAGAAAAACACATTAGAAACCGGGACGCAAAGAGCACCGAAAAAGCGTGGCCGCCAAAAAGCCGCCGCCAAAACCACCGGATCCAAACAAAAAACCACAGTCAAGGCCACCACAAAACCAACAAAGACGCTAAAAACCGGCAAGCGCGGAAGACCACCCCTGGCGAAGAAATCCGCCACCAAAAAATCGAAAACTACTTAGGGTCATTTGAGTACGAGAGATTGCCACTGTGGCGTTTCACTTCTCTTTACGCTGACACATACATGTAAGGAACGATTCGTAAAAAGGAATGCTCGTGATACCTGAAGCCAATACCGTCATCACCCAGTCCCTTTCTCCGGCTGTCGCCATCTCTGGTATCGGGCTTTTAATTTTCGGGTTGAACAATCGCATTACCACTGCGGCAACCCGCGTGCGCGATCTCAATCGGGAGTTACGCCAAACGGACGATCCCGGGCGACGTGAGAATATCCGCCAGCAGATTCCGATGTTTCTGGAGCGCGCCTACCTGATCAGAAACGCGATGTTTATTTTATTTGGGGCGTTGGGGATGATGGTGTTTACGGCGGTTGCCATCGCCATGAACAAGTTGCGCTACACCCATTGGGAAATGCTTCCCGCCTGGTCGTTTTTAGGCGGGTTGGTGTTGATGCTGGCGGCTGTGATCATCGAAACCTATGAGACGATTTTAAACATGCGCACTCTTCGGCTGGATGTCGCGCACAGCATGCAACAAACCGACGAAATCAACCGGGATACCGAATCAAGAAAAGCGTCCTAGTGGGTGATGACCAGACGATCGCGCTTGAAGGCAATCTCCATCCCCTTGAAGAAGCTCATCCCCAGCAAGCCGGAAAGCTGCGGGCTGTTCCCCAAATCGGTTACGACCGCTTCCACATCGTAGACCTTGAGTCCACCCAGCGATACCTGTTTGAGATATACGACCGGCGCCTCCATTGTGCCGTTGGCCGTGGTAACGGAAACTCTCGGTGTATCCTTGTTAATCTCAAGTCCCAGCGCTTCGGCCATCTGGGGTGTAATCACCGTGTAGCTGGCGCCGGTATCCACTAAAAACGTGGCCATAAATTTTTTGTTGACCAGCGCGGGCACGGCATAGGTGTCATCGGTTTGCGGTAACAACGCAATTTCCACGACGTGTCTGGCTTCGCTTTGGCCGGGTATCGTGCCTGGGTAAACGGCGGGCTGCTCTTTAAGGTCGACCGCTTTATCAACCGTGCTGACTGTTTTAACGTTATTGTCCGCTGTCAATTGGGCATCTCCGATGGTCAGCTTATCCAGGCTTTCTCTCGCCATGCTGATGATGACCGGATTGCGCGATGTGCGCATAAGCTTGCTGAAAAAAGCCGTTGCTTCCTTCACATCTTTTACCTTGCCGGGTACATGCATGCCCAATGCAAGCCCCAACGACGCCTGTGTCATCCAGACCATTGTCCCCAACAACAGCATTGCAAGAAGCCGATGATTCATACTCGCCGTCCCTCTCTTCCCGGTTTGCCTTTACTGTGCCCCGGCAGACCGACTCATTCCTGTCAATTAAGCTCACGTTTATCTATATGGTCGAGCTTTTGCGCCTACTCTACATCCTCCGTACAGAGGAGACAGACGCATGGGAGTTTTTTTGTTCAAATCTTTTTAATATCGACGTATTTTCTAGCCGCTGCTGTCGTTCAAGGGTGCTCTCTTGAGCATCCTTGGCTTTTAAGTGATAATG
Organism: uncultured Vampirovibrionales bacterium; assembly: GCA_964643815.1. GTDB lineage: Bacteria > Cyanobacteriota > Vampirovibrionia > Vampirovibrionales > Vampirovibrionaceae > CAZXUP01. The sequence continues at coordinate 18,012 of CAZXUP010000008.1, read as the reverse complement.
TTCCTGGTGGGTTTGAGCATGAGCAACTTCTGCCATACTGTTTAGGTGTGTCGTGAAGTAGAGACAGGTAGAGTGAATGATTGATATTGCTGCGGTTATCAAACGACGGTACTTATCCAATATCCCCGGCGACCTGACCGGAGGGTTGGTGGCGGCCATTGTTGCCTTACCGCTGGCTCTGGCCTTTGGGGACGTCTCCGGTATGGGCGCCGCCGCCGGGGTATATGGCGCGATTGCCTGCGGCATTTTCGCCGCCATGTTCGGGGGAACGCCCGGACAGATTTCGGGCCCTACTGGTCCCATGACGGTGGTAGCCGCTGGCATGATCGCCACAGCGGTTGACATGGGCCATAACCCCAATATTCTTTTCACCGCCATCATCATTGCCGGGGTTTTTCAGGCATTGCTGGGAATTTTTCGTGGCGGCCAGATCATTCACTACATCCCCTACCCGGTTATTTCGGGCTTTATGACCGGCATTGGGGTCATCATCATCAGCCTGCAACTGCTTCCCTTGTTTGGAAGTCCAAGCGTCAGCAAGCCTTTTGACGTTTTCTTGGCCTTGCCCAAGGCGGTTGCCGGCATGAACCCTCAAGCCTTGATAATTGGATTAACGACCCTGGCCATCATTTACCTGCTTCCGCGTTTTATCAAGCTGGTCCCTTCTCCCCTGGTTGCCCTGGTGGTAGGCACGGGACTGGCTTATGCGCTTGGATTCGATATTCCTCGCATCGAAGGCATTCCCACCGGCTTGCCCGAGTTACACTTGCCGACGTTCCAACTCTCCGAGTTCCCGCTGGTGATGCATACGGCTGTTGTCCTGGCCCTGCTGGGTTCAATCGACGCATTGCTGGCGTCGGTGATGGTGGATCGCGTTCTGAACATCCGGCACAATACGACTCTGGAATTGATCGGGCAGGGGATTGGCAATGCCGTGTCGGGCCTGATTGGCGGTTTACCGGGGGCAGGCGCCAACATGCGCACGCTCATCAACATCAAAAGTGGTGGCAAAACGTATCTTTCCGGCATCATTCATGGATTGATCCTGCTTTCCATCATGCTGGGCCTCAGTGGCCTGGTGGAGCAAATACCCCTGGCTTGTCTGGCCGGGATTCTGATTTTTGTCGGGATCTCCATTATGGACTATCGCAGCCTGCGGAGCCTGCTGCAGGCTCCCAAGTCCGATATTGCCGTCATGCTGACCGTTCTGTTTTTAACCGTATTTGCGGATCTGATTATCGCCGTTGGGATCGGCATGGCGTTGGCCAGCTTCCTGTTTATGAAAAAGCTGAGCGATACCCAATTCTCCAAGCATGGCGATCTGAAGCGCTGGATTGACAAGTGGTACGGCGGGCGAGAGGATATTGTGCCTCCCTCCGCGTTGAAAAAAACCTATGTTTATCAATTCAACGGCCCCTTGTTCTTTGGCGAGGTCAAGAATTTCAATGACGCGCTCCCCAAAATGTACGGATATTCCTATGTCGTCCTGCACCTGGCCACCGTGCCGCTGGTGGATCAATCCGGCGTGTACGCACTGGAAGACGCCATCCAAAAACTGAGCGAGCAGGGTTGCACCGTATATCTGGCAAACCTGACCCACGAGGTGCGTGAAACCCTGAACCGCTTTGGGGTGTTCAATCACATCCTGATAAGCCGGGAGAATATCCAAACATTTGATGAAGCCCTGGCCGATATCGCGGCGGCTGAAAACAAGGCGGCACCAGATTCGGATTCGGAGCAAATTGTTGCTTAGTCTTGAAACAACGCTTGCCAAGCAGCCCCATGTCATAGGTCATAGTCATCGCCAAAAGGAAAACCCGCAAAAAAAATCCCGACTGAATCTGAGGCGCAGTCGGGGCTTGTTCTGTTGAGTGACAGAATGAGAGAGAAACTTAGTAGACCTTGAACGGGTTCATTACCTGATCCATCACATCCAGGGTCGGGTCGGCGACATCAGGCTGTACTTCGCCTTCATGAATCACACCCACGCTGCGCGGACGGAAAACATTCGTCTTGATCGGCGTCACCACATCGCTGCGAGACTTGTAATCATTCGGCAGCAACTCGCTGCGGACACCAAAGTGAATCCGCGCGGTGGGCTGGGCATTGGGTTCCACATCGCCACGATCGGCCAGACCGAATGCCAGATCGGCATAGCCTTGCATATAATCGGTCAGGTGGGCGCGCAAACCAAAACCGCCACTGGCCAACGTGCTGGGACGCTTGCTGGAGTAGTAACGATTTTTCTTATCCATCCAGACCTGGCCGAAATCGAAGAACAGGGCGCCTCGAATACGATCACCCGCCCACGGGCTGACTTTCGCCAGCAAGGGAACCGGCCAGCGCCATTCGGCGCTCATGCTGTAGCCACGATCACCCAGCAGCAAGCCTTCGGTGTAACCACGCACGGTGTTGGCGCCACCTAACTGAAACTGCTCAATCGGCGGCAAATCGTTGGGACTCCACTGCGTGTAGCTGCGCATGATGAGAATGTTGTTTTTGGGCAAGCGGGTAACACGGGTAAAGAAACTCTCGGCTTTGACAAACCCGGTGCTGGCGCCCAGAATATCCGGCGCGCCGGTCGTTTGCACACGGGCAAAGGTGCGTCCCCAGCGATCATACCGGTTGTAGTTCATCCCCAATGTGGCGGCGCGAACTTCATCCCGAGCCTCGCGTTCGCCGTCGAAATAGGCGGCGGCATGGCGGGAATTCAGACTCAAATCCACCACCCAGTTGCGGTCAATATCCAGCGGATGGGACAGCATCACCCCATAGTTAAAGTAATTACCGATGAGTTCGGGCTGGTTGCGAACTTCCAGATCCACATCCACCCGGTTAAAACCAAACAGCGCGCTCAGCTCAGTTCCTTTACTGCCAAGCGGCATGGTGTAAGATGCAGACGCAAGGTGCTGGCCCGCACCAATCAGGTAGCGGACGTTGGCGCGATCACCGTGACCGGTGACGTTACGGTCGGACAATTCGATACCCGTGCGGTAGGTGCCAATCCCTGGGCGTCCCATGTTGTCGCTCGTCAGGGCAATCTGGAACGGTTGCTGTTCTTGCACTTCCAGTTTGATTTTGGTCTCACCGGTTTGATCACCCGGCGCCAGGGTTGCCTTCACACGGAACGGCTCCTGACGGTTGATGCGAAGCAGTTCTTTTTCCAGCTTGGGAATGTTCAACGGGTCGCCCGGCTTTTCAGCAATGCGTTTTTCAATGACCTTGGCTTTGAAGTACTTGTTGCCGGACACTTCCATATCACCGATCACGCCTTCCAGAACCTTGACGGTGATCACACCGCGTTCCAGATCTTGCGGAGGCACAAAGGCCAGAGAGGTGAGGTAGCCGCGGCTGCGGTATTCTTCGTTGATTCGGGCAACGAGCGTCGCCAGATCATCGGCGGTCACTTCGCGTCCTTCGTAGACGGATACCAGACGGCGCATATCCGCATCGGCGATGATGGCGTTGCCATGCACTTCAATCCGGTTGACCTGAAAGACATCGCGATCCACTTGCACAATCGAGGGCTGCGCAGGGACATCAATCAGCGGCTTTTCGGTTTCCTTGTATAAAGGTCCTTCCAGACGGGGAGCCTGGGGATTGACGTCCATCGTGGGCGGCGCAAACGCGCTTGGGTTGGCTTGCTGCAACTGCGCCATTGCCGGTACCTGACCGACAACAACGCCCAATGCAAGCAGGCTGGAGAAGGTGATGAAAGAGCGGTGGAGAGTGTGCTTCATGAAAATGGTGTCCTCAGACTTGGGGCCCTTCGATGCTTTAATGGATAACTTCGATGACGAGGTGTCCGGAGCGCACTGGCTTGAGATAGAGTCACAGACTCTTCTTTATAGTCCGAACTATTATAATTTGTCAAAACTAAAAGTAAATTATAAATTCGTTTTGTATAAAAACCAGAAAGACATGTGCGATTGCCTGTCATTTCAGTCCATTTAAAAAGATATTAAATTCTAATAACATCCAATAACCCGCGCACACCTTTTGTCATTCCCGCGCAGGCGGGAATCCAGGAAAAATTGGCCAAGGAGCCAGTAGTGTAATGCATTGAAAATCCCCTGCTGCTTGAAGCCAGTATGCTGGCCTGGATTCCCGCCTGCGCGGGAATGACAAAAAAGACTGCATGTGAACTGGGAAGGTCAAAAAAGACTGGAGGTGACAGGGGAATTAGGAATGACGCCTAACGGACACACTATTCAAATCATTAATAAAAAAATACATATAATCTTGTGTTTGAAAGTTTTTAATGTAAGATTCACAGTTGAACCAACTTCTGAAACCTTATCCGATACCGCACCAATCGCGAGGAGATCCATTTACATGTTTGACTCTCGACGCACTCTGGGCCGGTGGATGACCTCCACCACACTGGCCGCAAGCTTGCTTCTTTCCGGCGCACCCTTCGCGCTGGCCGGGCCGGGCGATGTCAACAGCATCAACAACGGCCCCAATGTTTTAGACGGCACCTACTATAACACCCCCGGCGCAGCCACGATTTTTGAAAACACTGCCGGAACCGGTTTGACTATCAATGCGAATACCACCGTCACCGGTCTTGAAGTATCCAATCCGGGGAATCCCGGCGGCAGCCTGACCGGCAACGGCGGCTGGTTGCATTTTAATGCGCCGGGCCAGGTGGTCAAGATTGATGGCAAGGTTGATGTCAGTGCGGTGATGGACGGCAGTGGCGCTTACCTGGGCAACGGTGGACGCATATCGGTTAATGCCGGGTATGTATACATGGGCGGAACCGCCAGCGTCCTTGCCAAAGGCAAGAATGGCGGGATTGTCGAAATGAACGTCATTGCCATGACGATGGATCCGGGCGCCAGCATTGCCGCACAAGGCCTCAATGGCGCGGGCGGCGTGGTGGATGTGCGGGCAGGCGAAGCCGTGAATATCGGTCGCGGTGCGATTATCGACACCTCCGGCGCATTTATCGGCAGCTACAACACCAACGTCATCAACATCGAAGGCGGACTGGTCAACCTGGACGGCGTGCTGATAGCCGATG
>CAZXUP010000008.1:3984-12973 GCA_964643815.1 uncultured Vampirovibrionales bacterium | reverse complement strand
GCGCAGAGGCTGATGCCTGTCGCGGTGGGCCTTGGTGCTGACGGCAAGGCAACGGCCAATGGTTCTGACGGATTCAGCGGACACAATCCGGCTGATGGCGGCGAAGGCGGCAAGGTTGAAGTTTACGGCTACCGCAATGTCATCAATAACGGCGTGTTGAGCGCAAACGGCGGCAACGGCGGCACCAACCCGGCAGTCGAAAGCGGCCCGGTGGTTGATATGGTTGACGCCAACGGCAATCCGGTTCTGAACGGCAAGGGCAATATCCTCCAGCAGCAAGCCTCTTTCGGTCAGAATGGCGGACAGGGCGGCAACGGGGGTTCCGTGCTGGTCAGCTACGGCGTTAAAGGCGGCGAAATCATTAACAACGGCGCGATTGAAGTCAAAGGCGGCAACGGCGGCGACGGCCAAATCGCGCTTTCCGAGGCAAACCTGGGTGGACCGGGCGCGCATGTTGCCATCGGCGGCAATGGCGGCAATGCGGGCAACGGCGGTTACGTCGAGTTTGTCGGCGGCATCGGCGCTAAGTTGCCCTCGCAAGTGACGCTGGATAACGTGAACGTGTCCGGTGGCTCCGGCGGTGCGGGCGGCGACGCAAAAGTACTGAACGACTGCGGTTGCGCTACGCCTGGATCGAAAGGCGCTTGCGGCGCTCCGGGACAGTTGAAGTACAGCGTCACGGATATCCCGGGCAAACCGCCAACGCCTCCCCTGTTTCCTCCGTACCCCAAAGAATACCCACGGCTGGGTGAAGGCCTACCGTCGGGCATCGGTCCGGTGCTGAGCTACAATCGCTCCATCTTCATGGCCCGCGCGCCACTGCCCATCATCAAGAAAAAACCGGTGCCTCCGCCGCCGGAAGTGGTGGAAGCCCCTCCACCACCGAAACCCGCACCGCCTCCGCCACAAAAGAAAGCGACTGTCCGCGGTTTCTGGTAGAAATAAAACTCAACAAAAAAGCCCCAGTTCAAACACGAACCGGGGCTTTTACTTTAGCGTTGATACCTTGTCATTCCCGCGCAGGCGGGAATCCATTCATCGGAGAAGCGAATCAATCAGCAGTACCTACTTCACTTGCTGCGTTTATTTCTGACAATGGATTCCCGCCTGCGAGGGAATGACAGCTTCCGTGGATCGTAAAAGACAAGTTGCTAAGCACTTCTGCGGGAATGACAAAACCACACCAGAGATAGAAATACAGCATTTCTATCCAAAATAACAGTGCCTCTCTACCAACCCTATCTAAAGCCAGCTTGCTGGCCCAAAAAAAGCCCACCGGCTGCGTTCGGAAGCAGGCAGCCGATGGGACTTGAAAGGTCAGTTACAGATTTATTAATGCAAGGGAAAAGCGCTTAGGAAATACGCTCCAGCTTCAGCTTGACGGCTTTGTTCTTGCTTTCAAGGCGAAGCGCCTCTGCCGCTTTTCCTCCGTTGATCGCCACTTCCAGAAAATGGCGTCCGGGCTTTGGCGATGCCTTACTTCCCTTGTAAATGAGAAGTCCGCCCGTCTTGACCTGTCCAAAGGTTTCTTTCAAAGGCAGCAGCAATTCATTATCTTTATCTTGAGTACTAAGCTTGAATTGGGCATTCTCCTCCAGCAATGTGTTCAATTCATCGCGTGATAAGTCCGCGTTTAGCACCAGGTTATCGGATGTATTATCGCGGTTGGCAAAGACTTCCACGGATTCACCAACTTTTTTGGGCAGTGAACGGACTTTACCGTAGGGGGAAATGACTGGTTCGAGCGATTTTTGAACTGACTCGGGCGTAGCCAGCGCTTCCGGCTTCAGTCCGCCAATAACGGCCCCAGCCGCCACCGCAAAGACATCCCGGCCCTCAAACGTTTTACCGTCATCTTTCTCCGTATTTGGAACCAATGAGCTCAACTGTTCAACACGTTCCGAATCAATTTCCATCACGTCATAGGGCTCGTTACGATGATCCAAGAACTGGGTCAATAATCCATAAATGCCGCTGTTGGGCGCAATGTGGGTGCCATATTTCTCGGTCACCAAAATGCTGCGTTTATGCCCTGCGTGCCCGGAACCAACCCCCGGATCGGTAACATGCACATATACGTTCTGGTTGGTCGTCTTGCGCGTCAGTTCAAACAGAGATTGCGCGGCATAGTCGATATTAAAGAGCGGGATATCCTCGATGGTGGTATGGCCCAAAACTCCGGCGTTGCTTTTGCGCCAAGCCGAGGACGTGTCCCAGGCGTAATTTTTTAACTGCGCAGTCTCCTGGCGATAGCGCTTATAAAGCCCCCAATTCTCCCGAAAACGATTTAAAAAGCTTTTGGATGCATACGATTTGGATTGATTCTGTCGGATATAACCGAGAAGTTTGACGAGGCGGCCGTAGGGGTTGAAGATGGAAACGGGCCGATGCTGGGTGACGAAACGTTGAACATTCTGAAAGTGCTGATAAGCACGGGCGTTGGAGGTTTGATCGTTGAAATCGGTGACAAAAATGATGTTATTGTATGGGCCTTTGTAGAGGGGGAGTGCGCCAAATTGCACTTGTTTTGTTGGCGAGGGGCTAGCGCCCACATTTCGCATGACGTCCCGCTTTCCGGAAAAAGAAAGCGAAGCGCGCGCGTTGGGGTAGAAAACAGGTTGGGTTTTCACGGTCGGCTCCTTTCATTGACTAACTGACTTGGCTACATACAAAAAACCGCCCCTTTTGGTGTCAGGTGGCGGTTTGGTAACTGAGGTTCCGGTCTCTACAGCGTCAAACACCACCCGATGTAATCATCGGGCAAATAATGCTGCAAATTGCGGTCAAAACAATCATCACGTTATCAAAAACTCATGTGTTACCTAGGCATAGTAACGGAAGAAAACCGGAAGTCAACCCCGAATATTAAATTTTCTGAAGCATTTCTTTTAAATCTATTTAAAAATAAAAACAATTTATTTTGATCGGCTTTAAGCCAATACACCGGTTTCTGGACAAACTTTTCCTGGATTCCCGCCTTCGCGGGAATGACAAGTCTGATAACGGATTAACCGCTAAATATCGAGACTCTAAATACCGCAGTGACGGCCATGTTTTTGGTTGTACTGCTGGTGGTATTCCTCGGCTTTGTGGAACGTAACAGCCGGAGCAATCTGCGTGACGATAGGCAGGGTATACCGCCCGGATGCCGTCAGTTGTTGAACCGAAGCCCGAGTGGCGGCCTCTTGCCCGGGGGTGTGATAAAACACGGCAGAGCGGTACTGGCTGCCAAAATCCGGCCCCTGACGGTTGAGCTGGGTAGGGTCATGAATCTTCCAGAACAGATCGAGCAACTGATCGAAAGAAACTTTTTGCGGATCGTATTCCACCAGCACCGCTTCGGCATGGCCGGTGGTATCCGTGCAGACCTCTTTGTAGGTCGGGTTTTCCGTTTTGCCGCCTGTATAACCTACCATCGTGGAAACCACGCCCTCCACCTGGCGAAACGCGTCTTCAATGCCCCAAAAGCATCCGGCTGCAAACGTGGCTTTTTCCGTCATCCTGTTCTCTCCTTCTCAATGCATTGATCCTATCCCCGATTACTCTCGATTGCAAACCGCTGCGCAATTCCGTATATTGAAACCAGAGAGTTAGCGGCTAGCACAGGCTTATGGCATCCCCAAACTATTCCATCCGCGATACGCGGTTCACACTGATCAGCATCAAAACGCTAGATGACACGCAATCCGGCGCGGCTGTCATCGGAGTGGCCTGCGTGAAAATTCATGCGTCAAAAATCGAGCGTGCAGCCTCTTGGCTGATCAATCCTTCCACACTACTGCCGGAAGAATTCAGCCGACAAACAGGGCTTTACGTATCCGACCTGAACACTCAGCCCAAGCTTGAGACAGTACTACCCGACATTGCCGCATTTATCGAACGGGACTTCATCATCTGGAGTGGTCATCCCAAACGCACCAACGCAGCACTCAAACATTTTCGGTTGACTCAACCCAAAGACAAGGAACTGTTTCTGCAAACGCTCGCCCAAAAACTGCTGCCGGATCTCAAGAAACATACCATCGTGGCATTAGCACAGCATTTTGATGTAGACACGGATAGGCTATTGCGCGCAGAATCTCACGCCCAAGCCTCGGCAGAGGTTTTTATTCATTTGCTTCAACAATTGGAAGAAGCACATGACGTCACGACACTGGAAGACTTGTTGAATTTCAACCCTGCCGTCAAACCCATGCGGGCGCGCACCCGGTACGATCTGCCGTTTGATCGGGATCGCCTGAAACACTATCCAACCGCACCCGGCGTTTACTTTATGAAAAATCGGCTGGGTGAAATTTTATATGTGGGCAAAGCCAAAAACCTGCGCAGCCGTTTACGTAGCTACTTCCAAAAACAATCCGCCCTGCCCGCCAAAGTATCCGCCATGATGAAACAGGTCACGCAAATTGACACAACAGTCGTTGGCTCGGAGCTGGAAGCGCTGCTTCTGGAAGCCCGGCTCATCAAGCTGCACCAGCCGTTCTTCAACAAAAAAGTGAAGAACTACAAACGCCTGGTGTTTATGAAAGTGTCCGTTCAGGAAACCTATCCACGGATTTCCATGGCCTGCGACACAGAAGACGAGCCAATGGCGGTTTATTTTGGTCCCTTTCAAAGTCAGGCGGGGCTGGATGAACGTATGGAAATTCTCAACCGGGCGTTCAAGCTGAGAACCTGCAATAATCAACAGTTTGCAGTACACAGTCAAAGTCCCTGCATGCAATACCCATTGGGTTTATGCAGCGGGCCTTGCGCCAAGCTGACGGATGAACGCGCGTACCGCGAACAGGTGGACGATTTCTTGCGGTATCTCTCCAAACAACCCTGCCATACAATCGACTATTTGCAAACCAAACGGGATGCCTATGCGGACGCGTTGCTGTTTGAAAAAGCCGCGCGAGTCCAACAGCATCTGGAACTATTGGAAGAATTTCAACGGCACAGCGGCGAGCTGGTTCGGGCCGCAGCACAGCATCACTGCCTCATTGTGCTGCCCTCCGGTCATCCCGAGGCACCGGATGCATTCCGAATTTTGGGCGTGCTACAAGGCCAACCGCATTGCTGGTATACGTTTAATCCTCAAACAGACTCGTATGCGGCATTGGCAAGCGTTGTGGACGATATGCTGATACAGTTTGAAAGCGTCCAATCGGACGACAGTCAGACCAATATCCCCAAGTTGTTTTATGAAGAGGCCCGTCTGCTGGCAGACTGGATTGAAAACCATTCTCCCGAGGAAGGGATGGTCATTCCATTAAGCCTTTCCCGGCGCGATGATATTCTGCAACGGCTCATTGATTATGTCGCAGACGCATCTCAAGGGCTCTCCGCAAACCCCAAGACCGTGTCTGCGACGGTCTGATTTTTGAAATAGCTCCATACGGCGATGCATCTGAAGCAATCTCCCGCTATAATCAATCCGGAGATGACATAAAGGGAACACCCCCATGCTGCGATGCCCCGCTTGCAAACGTTATACCGTTGTGGCCCTGGATATTGAATCACTCAGCAACGCCACGGTTCTCGTCAAAACGGAAAACCGGATTCAGTTATGCTGCCAGGCTTGCGGCTGGATGGGTTTTGACGATGTGTCGCTGGTTTAGGCCGACTTCGCAGGTATTTTGGATACGTCTTGTTGAGATGCTTCTTCTGGAGACTCCGGTGAGCCTACCTGCAGGGGCTCCGGTAAATCGGCCTGCGGAAGCCTTTGTGCGTAAGTGACCGCTTCAATATCTTTCTCAGCCTGTTCCACCGCCGGAAGCACATGCAACTCAAGAATCTTGACGGAGCTGTGCAGCATCATCTGCAGCGCCAAAAGGCTCTTCACAGCCATATACGGCTTGTTGACATACTCGTCAAAGCGACGCCGATAGTTGATCACTTCCAGGGTCAGCATATAGCTGACAAAATCGTTTTCCCGCACAAATTGGTAGAAACGGGAATTCTCTCTTCGCAAAATATCCAGCAGGTTTTGCGTCTGCTCTTCGGTATAGCTTTCCACATCCTCATTCTCCAGCGATGGCATAATGCGAATGATCTCGTTGAAGGAGCGAATGCTTTTCTTGATCGCTTTCTTGAATGATTTCACGCCGTTGATCAGCGCTTTCTTCTTCTCGTTAAACACCTTCTCGGAAGGGTTGGGATCCTCCTCCAAGGCAAATGGCGCTTTCCACGGAGACAGTTCGCCGATAAACTCGCGCAACGCACGCAGTTCAAACCCTTCGATGTTTGCCCCCCCAATGGATGCGTTGTACAGCTCCACCGGCGTTCCCTTGCGACGCAGGTTGTAAACCGCTTCCTGGAAGTGCATGACGATATCCGCAAACGCTTCCGTGGTTCGCATCATTTCGCCGTCCTGTCCCTTCACCTGTCCCATACGCTGAGGCACCGCAAACAGGGTTTCAGAACTGGGCAGCGCCAGCAAACCACGCTCGTCGATATTGACCTTCATGCCGCCCGCATACACGGTATCGTTGGGAAACGCCAAATCCTGGCCAACCAGAATAATCTTGCTGCACTCCATCGCCAGCGCAAACTGGAACGCCACGATGGAAACCGTGATTCCGCCCGCCAGGCGGTAATGCTCACGTCCGTAAACCTTATCGAACCATTGGGCAATCTGGACGTTGTTGTCCGCCAGAAAGACGATTTTTCCACGCGACGGAGTTTCAAAACAGCATTTCTGGGTAAACGGACTCATCACAAACGTGATTTTTTCCAGCACTTCCGGCGGAATGCCATGCATCTGCTCCTTCATCCCGTTCGCGTCGTAGAACAGGACAAAATCCGGGATAATGCCTTTTTTCCACAAATGGGATAAAGCGCCACCAATGGCAATCAGCACCACCGAATCGGCCAGTTCCTTAAGATCGTCAATCGCGGCATCCAGCGACGGTCCGCGTGAAACGACCAGCGCCGGTTTACCCTTGAATTTGCCCACGTACGGATCGAGCGTGGACACCAACGGAAACTGGGCGTAGTTGTTAAACAACTGCTTAATCCACTGGTAGTGGAAATGTTTGCACGTGTTATAGTCGCGCACACGGTTACGCATCAGGTCCATAAACCGGGTCATCAGCTCGGAAACCTCGTCCGACATCAGGTAGGCATAACTTCTCAGCGTGACAACATCCAGCTGATCGGCCCAGGTAATTTTCGCCTTCATCTGGTCGTACAAATCAAATTTCATATCCACCAGCCAGACACGGCCAGAGATGAAATAGTCTGACAAATCCACGTTTTCCAGCACAAACTTCATAAACAGCAAATCCGGCTCATAGACAAATATCCGGCCCGGCGTAAACTTGAACGCCGCCTCGACCACATAGCCCAGGCCAAGCCCCAGAACGAGATGGCACCGATCCAATAGCGGCGTGCAGCTTGTTTCAACGACCTGCTGGGCTTCCTGAGCAGGACCTTCTATGTCGTGCAGCAGAACGTCCCTGTACTTCAGCGTGATGCCCCCATCCTTGCTTTCATACACCTCGATATCCTGCGTCGCTTTCACATCTTGCAGACGCTCAACCAGATCCTTGTGAAACGAATTTCCTTGCAGCAACGCGGCGATATTTTTGTCGTAAAACATGCGGACTCTTCCTATTGTGGGGGCCTACCCCATTATGGAAGGCGCGATATGCTCCCGCTTCCGACAGATGCAGGAATTTGGTCGGCTTTTCGGAAATTCGTCCCCCGTCTGAATGAGTCCAATCAGGAGAGCAGCGCGATATGCTGGCTGGCCTTGCGCAGGCGCTTGATCAACACTTGCATAATCGTCCGGATTCCTTCCGGCATCCCGCTCAGCTGGCTGTCAAAATTGGCCTTGGAAATCGCCATCACCACGGTTCGATCCGAAATGGCCCGCACCGTGGCCGAGCGAATGGGAGAGGCCTCCAACAGGCACATTTCGCCAAAAATCTCGCCTGCTCGCAGGTTGGCAATATGGACACTGCGACCGTCGGGGCTTTTTTTCAACACTTCCACTTCGCCCTGGCGAATCACATAGGCACAATCCGCCTCTTCGCCTTCGCGAATAATCGCCTGCCCTCTGGAATACTCAACAATATCCACGGGCCAGACTTCCCTAGGGGTATTCGGAGGGGTATCCGAGGGGGAATTTGAAGAAGCATTCGGCGGTGGTTGACTCGTCACTGTTATCCTCCCGCCTAACGCTTCGCCGCTTCTGTCGCATAGCCCGGAGAGCTTTCGGGCAAACCCTGGTATCCCTGGCTGGCGCGTACAAACTGGGTTAATGTCCCCTGGCGATATTCACGCTCAATCCGGTTTTCACGATCAACCAACGCGTTTGTTCCCTCCGGAATTTTTGCCAACTCCGGGTTTTTGCTCTTCATTTCCATCCATACAACCGCCTCGCGTGTCCACCCCGCGACTTCCTCGTTCAACGAGTTAAATTCATCGTCATGCAATGCCTCATGGCTGATCATGGCCGCCAATGCAGCCGGTGGCGCGTTACGATGCTTCTCGTTGATAAAGATCACCTGTTCGCCATGATTGCTGATCCAGCTCAGCGCATCATAGTTTTTAAGCCCCTTATGAAAGCTTTTCATATCCTTGAAAATCACCCGCATCGGCTTGTTGACGATTTTTTGCAGCGCCGTTTCAGCCTGCCCCGTCTGCATCAAGGCAAAAGCCCGCATGATTTCCTGATCGCGCGTGCATCTCAAAAAAGCCGTTGCCGAATAGTGCGTCTGCGAGGCGGCAGGCAGGGCGAGATAAACGCCCATTGCAGTCACTCCGATGGCGAGGAGGCCCAACAACAGGTTATTGCGGCATAAAAAATGTTTCGTGCGCATCAGGAATCCGCTTCTTTCGTGTGTTGTTTCCGGTATCGGCAGATTTTGGGAAATCTTTTAGAAATTTTATTCAGAAAGTTAGAAATAGCATCTTTACCTACAGACAGGGGGCTAGCCCCCTATCAACCCCCACTGGGGACAACGTGTCCCCAGCCCCCTCCGATTTACCGAAGGATGTG
>CAZXUP010000008.1:0-3974 GCA_964643815.1 uncultured Vampirovibrionales bacterium | reverse complement strand
GTTTATATGTTTCCTTTGCACATGTTTCTTCAAGCACTCAAAACGTGTTTTGCGTGTTTTGAGTGCCTACCTGTCATTGCGAGCAACCAACGGAAGCGTGGCAATCTCCTCTACCGAGATAAATGACTTGGACAATGGCTTTTCATAGTAAAGCCACGTTCCTCTTGTCATTCCGCCCGCCCTCTGTCATTCCCGCGAAGGCGGGAATCCAGGAAAAGTTATAGATACAACAGCGCAACCACAAGTCGGGAGCGGAGTCTGGCGGTGAAAAACTGGAGGAAGCGGGGTTGGTGGCCGGTGTAGTAACGTTCCACCAGGCGAATCGCCATACTCACATCCGCCGTCTCCACTTGCTTTGTTTCCCGAATCCAGGCTAGAGTGCGGGCGTACCATCGCACCAGAAGTTGCGCCACCGTCGCCAAAGCCAGTATCGAAGAGAGCGATCCACCCCGAGCCAGCAGCATCCGGCGACAAAGCAGGTTGTATAAAAACGCATTCAACCGTTGATTGCACGCCGGGTTCCAGGCAACCTGCTTCACGGCCCTCAAATCCACCGGCATCCCAAACACGCGCGGATCGTGATACATCCGGCCTTGCAGCAGGTTAAACCAACTCCAAATCCCATACGGCTTGCGCAGAAAGAACAAAAGAATCAACTGTTCAATCCAGGATGGTTGATACAGATTGACTCTGCCCAGCAGGTTATCTTCTTGTCTCTCTAGCGAAGAAGGCAGGCCCTTCAGCAACAAGCGGGCCTGTCTCAAAGCCATTTCCGGTGTGTTTCCAGAATCGCTGAACACAACCCGCAAGCGTTGCAGGTAAATCTCGTAGGTTTCAACAGGCACTCGGCGGAAAACACCCGCATACAGGCGTTTGGGGATGCGTTCTGGCTCTTCATCAGACGCTTCCGAATCGGATGGCGTCGTGTCTTCGCGGCTGTCGGGCACGGGGAGGATAGGCTGGAAGGCCAGCAGCAGTTTCTCGGCAATCCGCTTGCAACTGGCCGAGGTATCATGCACCAGGGTGCCATTAGGCATCTCGATGGCCGCAAACGGAAAGCGCTGGCACTCCTTTGGCTTCAAGGCCAGCCCCTCATGCGCTTCCACCATGCAACGGCGATCCTCGCCCAAAAACACGCAAACGTTCTCATCCGTCAGCGGCAGGCGATACAAGGCATCCGTCACCTTCACCAGCTCGCGTCGAGTCTCGGAGAGCCGCTGTGTAACCCACTCTCGCGTCAGCAAGGCCCGTGCTTTTTCGCCCTCAATCGGGATATTCCAACTGCTACAGCACTCTCCGCAAATGCTGCATTCAAAATAAAGCGGTCGGTCGTTTGTGTCTGCGTGCATATTCTCGTATGATGAAGGGGCTTGGCATTAGTGAAAACGTGGACGATGCACCCCATCCTGTTTGACATTTTCGGCCTCAAAATCTACGCATTTGGCGCGATGATTGCGCTGGCCTTTTTGCTGGGCTTCCTGCTGATTGCGGTGCGCGCCCGGCAAGCGGGAGACAAGCCCGATGATTACCTGGAGGCGGGCATCTGGTTTATTGTAGCAGGCATCGGTGGCGCCCGGCTGTTTTACTTCCTCTGGTATCCCCATCTATTCCTGCAAGATCCCCTCGGCTCCCTGTTCAGCCAGGGCGGCCTGGTGTGGTACGGCGGCGTTATCGGTGTGTTTCTGGCGGCGTTGGTTTACACGCGCATCAAGCAAATTTCGTTGGGCCGCTTTTGCGATGTGGTGGCTCCGGCTGCCGCCCTGGGGCTGGCCATTGGCCGGATCGGCTGCCTGCTCTCGGGCTGCTGCTTTGGCGCACCTTGCGATCTCCCCTGGGCCATCCAGTACCCACATAACCATGAAACTCACGGTTTCCCGGTACATCCCGCACCATTGTATGAAACCATCTTGATGTTACTGGTGATGGGCGTTCTCTTAAAGCTGGATCGGTGCAAGCCCTTTGACGGGTTTACCACCGCCTGGTTTTTTATCCTGGCCGGACTGGTTCGCTTTGGTCTGGAATATATCCGGGGGGATCGGCTGGTGTGGCTGGAAGCGCTGAACCTGAGCGCCTCGCAGGTTATGAGCATAATAGGGATTATTGCCGGATTGTTTACGCTATGGATTATCAGATTGATCAGGCTATGGCTTTTGGCTCGTAAACAGAAGTCCACTTCTTCTTGTCATTCCCGCGAAGGCGGGAATCCAGGCCAACAAGTGGGCGTTAGATAGGGCGACAGCTCATTCACCCTACAGTTTATTGGCTTCTTGGCAAGTTTTTCCTGGATTCCCGCCTTCGCGGGAATGACAGTGGGCTCTTAACTGGAGCCAGCTTGCTGGCCGCTTTCGCGGGAATGACAAAATCAATTAGTTTCTGATCAACAAAACCGTTACACTGGCGGCGATGGCTTCTTGCGTGCCGACAGGTGGAAATTTTTCGGCGGTTTTGGCTTTGACGGACACGCAATCCAGCGGCAAGCCCAAAAGCTCTGCCAGCCGTTGACGGATTGGAAGCTTGTAGGCCACCAACTTGGGTTTTTCCAGAAAAATCGTTGCATCCAGGTTGCCAACCCGATAACCGGCTTTCTCAATCATCGGTTGAATGCGCCGCAAAAATTCCGTGCTGTCCATGCCTTTATATTGCGCATCGCTGGGCGGAAAATGATCGCCGATGTCTCCCAAGCCACACGCACCCAGCATCGCATCAATCAGCGAATGCAACAGCACGTCGCCGTCTGAATGCGCTTCGCTACCTACCGGGCTGTCAATTTGAACTCCACCAATCAGCAGTGGTTTACCCGACACCAGCCGATGAATATCATAGCCTTGCCCAATCCGGTACGGTGGACGCTCCCGCATCAGTGAGACTCCAGCGGCATGCGACCCAAAACAAAACGCTCGATGGCTTCTGCGACGCCGTCCTGATCGATAGGCAGGGTAACGTAGTTGGCCTGCGCTTTCACATCATCCGGCGCATTCCCCATCGCAACACCGACACCAGCCCCGCAAATCATGGATAGATCGTTGCCCTGATCGCCAATCGCCATAATCTCCTTGGGTTCGATGCCCCAGGTTTCGGCCAGAGACTTCAGCGCATTCCACTTGGAGGCCGAGATGTCGATGATTTCGCAAAAATTGCTGCGCGAACGGCAAAACGACAACCGACCCAGATAATGCCGACCCAGATGCTCCAACAGATGATCCAGACGATCATCATCAATCACCATCAGCTTGGTTGGGGCAATAGTCATGCAACTCAGCAAGTCGTCATGATAAATGGGCGTCACACCCGCCTTCTTCATGTAATATTCCGCAAAGCGATTGGCTGGGTGCGTCCAGAGATCGTCGTTCATGTACAGGTTCACGTCGTATTTCTCTTGCACCAGCATGGCCAGCACTTCCTGCGCCAACTCCAACCCAATCGGTGCATGAAACCGAACGGTATGACCCGCGTCCAACTCCCGGACCATGGCCCCCTGGTAAACCACCAGGGGATCCGTAATGCCGATTTCGCGAGCAAAGGGCAGCGCCGAAAAGAACATTCTGCCGGTTGCCAGCACCACCTTCACACCCGCCTTGGTCAGGAGATGCTGCAACAGCTTCAACACCTTCGGCGAGATTTCAAGCCGATCGTTGACAATGGTGCCGTCCAGATCCAAAGCGACGAGTTTAATCATACGATTATCTTAGCTTAAAAATCCGGTTGATATACATCTTGATCCTGACCGCTTCGGCATCCGCCTTTTGGGCAAGGGCTAGCTTTTACGGGTTGCCGCAATTCCGATACCGGCGCCCAACGCGCCAGCTCCCAGAAGCCCGGCTGTGATACCCAAGGCTCGTCTAATCCGTTTTTTCTTCTTGGATTTCGTCGGCGGCGGCATCGGCGTCAATGGTTTGGATGTATCGACGTAACTGCCTGGGCCGCCATTATTCTGCGCACCCTGAGGTCCGGACGTTTGTGGGCCCGAGGGGTTG
>CAZXUP010000007.1:17202-22986 GCA_964643815.1 uncultured Vampirovibrionales bacterium | reverse complement strand
GGAAAATTGTGGTGCCGCCGGATGTTTCTTGCAACAGCGAGGTTCGCATTTTTATGAGCAACGGCAACGGCATGACAGTCAGCGTCCCCGGTATCGCGCTGGCCAACGGGCGCATTGGCGAAACGATCCGGGTTCGGCAAACACAATTTCAGCGCAAAGCCTTCAGCGCCAAAGTCATCAATAAAAACCGCGTCCTCGTAGAAATGTAGGGCAGAAGATATCAAAACATCAGGGAGTGCACAATGAGAGAGAGTCAACAAATCATCATCCAACGCGGCGCAAAAAAAGCGCAGCACGGGTTTGTCTGTGTGCTTGCTTCCCTGATCCTGATTCAGGTGGCCCCACAAAACAGTCATGCCGAATCGCTTTTTCATGCCAGCACCAGTTATAAAAGCCGCGAACCCATGACGTCCCGTTCGCTGTTTACACCCCCCATCCCCCGTCAGGTGGGCGATATCGTCACCATCGTGGTTGACGAGGAAGCAATCAGTCAAGACCTGAGCGAATTGAAAATCAATCGCGCCCGCAACTCCAACAACACCGGCGGCAGCGCCTACAACAACCTGCTGGGCTTCTTCCTGGACAAACTGCCGTTTACCGGAAAGCTGAACAATTTTCTGGAAGGACCCACCATCAACGACAGCACCAACCAAAACGCGCTGACCAGCAAGGCGGAAAACATCCGCAACACGCGGTTCAGAGACCGTATCACCTGCCAAGTGGTCCAGATTTTACCCAACGGCGATCTCGTCATTCAAGGACAAAAAACCATGCAATTAAACAAGGAGCGTCAGGACATGATGCTCACCGGCATTGTCCGGCCCTACTACGTCGACCGGAACAACGAGATCTCCTCCCGGCAGGTGGCTGGCCTGCAACTCATCCGGGGCGGCAAGGGCGTCATCAGCCGTCAGCAGAACGACACCATCACCGACAAAGTGTACCAGTTCTTTAACTAGCGAGGACATTTGCGAATGAACGTAAACCCAACTCAATCCAAAAAAATCCTCGCCGCCGCGATGTTGATCGCGTTTGCACTGACCGGCGCGGCCAGCACGATGCTTTCGGCGGAAGCCGCCAAGCTGCGCATTAAGGATATTACCCATATCAAAGGCGTTCGCAACAACCAATTGGTGGGTTACGGACTGGTGGTCGGCCTCAGCAAAACCGGCGACAAGAGCCGCTCGACACAAACCACCACCGCCAACCTCATTTCCAACTTCAACGGGCGCCTGAACAACGACAACGATATTCGTTCCACCAACACGGCAGCGGTGATCATCACGGCACTGGTGCCGCCGTTTGCCAAGGAAGGCGATCCGCTGGATGTGGTGGTTTCCTCAATGGCGGATGCGTCCAGTTTAGAAGGCGGAGTCCTGATCAGCACCGAATTGCGCGCACCCAACGGCGAGATTGTCGCGCTCGCGCAAGGTCCACTTTCAACCGGCGGAACTTCGGTCGATGCCGGTGGTTCTTCCAAACGAACCGCCATTACAACCTCGGCCCGCATTCCGGGTGGTGCGATTATGGAACGCGAAATTCATACCGAAATTGGCGATGAAAACGGGTTTGATCTGATTCTGAATCGCACCGATTTCAGCCTCGCCAGCCGCATTGCCGACACCGTTACAAAGAGTGTCGGCCCGGCTCGCGCCATTGATGGCAGCACGGTGCGCGTGTTGTTTCCAGAACAGTTTATCGATAACCGCGTCGCATTTTTGGCCAAGGTGGAAACCCTGGAAGTAGACGCCAATCATGATATTTCCAAAGTGGTTGTAAACGAACGCACCGGAACCATTGTGATCGGCAGCAGCGTCAAACTGCTTCCGGCAGCGGTTGCGCATGGCGGCATTACGGTTAGTGTTTCCACCACCAATAGCGTTTCGCAACCCAACAGTTTTACACAGGGCGCACAAACCGTCGGCGTCACCAACAGCAATATTGCCATCGACAAGGCCAGCGGCAGCCTGGTTCAACTGGGACCGAACTCGACACTGCAAGATCTGGTCGCCGCCCTCAACACGCTCGGCGTAACGCCCAGCGATCTGATTTCCGTGCTGCAAGCGCTAAAAGCGGCGGGCAGTTTAGAAGCGACTCTAGAAATTATTTAAAAGAGAGCATCCTATGAACCCTCTGGACGGACAACTGCAAAACGCCAACCTGATGCAAGGTCAAAGTCAGCTTGAAAAGCTCAAGCAGACCTATCTCAAGCCGTCCACGAATGACGAAAAAAAACTAAAAAAAGCCGCGCAGGAATTTGAATCCATTTTTATGCAGCAGTTGCTGGATGCCATGGACAAAACCGTGGATCGGCAAAGCAGTTTGTTTGACAGCGGCACCAGCCAGGAATACTGGCGCAGCATGCTGAACCAGGAAGTATCCAAGTCGATTTCAAACCGCACCGGCGGCAGCGGATTTGGCTTGGCCGAAAGCATCTATCGCCAGATGGCGCAAAATATAACACCGGATTCAACCGGACTGAAGATGGAAAACAGCGAACCCAGCATTGGAAACATCAACGAGGTGAGTGGATAAATGAATATTACCCCCAGCACATCAGCAAGCCCGATGCTCAAAGCCCAGCAGGCTTTGGAAGCGCGTCGCGCGCGCAGCACGGCGCCGGCGCATAAAGAACCCGCGCCGATAGAACAAACCATCGCACGACACGTTGAACCCGACATGCCGAGTCGTGCGACATCCAGTTTATCACCGCAATGGCAACAGACCGTTTTGGAAGTCAAAAGTATCGCCGCCAAAGCCGGTTACATCGATGTCAGCGAACAGGACATTCGCCGGGCTTACACCCGCGGTGAAAGCCTGCTGGCCGACTATCGCGTTTAAGGAGAAAGTGTGTGATGACATCCCCGATTGAAAAAAATGCAAACCCGAATTTAGACGCGCTCCATGGCATTTTGGAAGAAGAGACTCGCCAGTATGAGCTGGTGGCCGAAAAACTGACGCGCAAAAAAGAATCTCTGGTGGCCAACAAACCGCAATTGCTCACGCAAGTCGATCAGGAATTGATCACGCTGACCCAAAAAGCAACGTCTCTGGGAAAACAGCGGACGGCGCTCATGCGCGAACTGGGCTATGCGGAACTGACATTGGAAAAAATGATTCAGACACTCGACCCCATCTATGCAAGCCGGTTCATTCATGTGCGTAACCGATTGATGCGCGCCGCCCAGGATGTGGAGCGACTGAACCGGGATACGCGCGACTTATTGGATATCGCCCTGAACTGGATTCAGGAGACGGTTGAAATCATCGCCAACGCCCTAACCCCCGAGGCTTCTTCTTACAACGCCAAAGGCGGCAAAGCCAAAAACGGCTCGGATGCACCGGCTGTACCCATTCAATCGACCATCAATCATTCCGTTTAACGCCGAGCAAACCGTTCAACAGAAGCATCAACAACACCAAGCGATCAGGGAAATTTGAGAGAGGTTCACCATGATCACACCCGGCTTTTTCAGTTTATTTAACGCCCATCGCGGGTTGGTGGCCGCTCAAAACGCATTGAGCACAGTCAACCATAACATCACCAACGCCAACACAGAGGGCTATAGCCGTCAACGTGTGGACTTGTCTGCCCATATGCCTTACAGCCTGCCTACCAAACACGGCCCCAACGGTGGTCAGTTAGGACAAGGCCCTGTGGTTCAGCAAATCACACGCAGCCGGGATGCATTTCTCGACAAGCAGTTTCGCGAATCCACCGGCGTATCTGGACTGGATTTCAGCATGCGGGATGTATTGCAACAGATTGAAGGCATCCTGAACGAACCTGCCACCAGCGGTATCAACAGCGCCATTCAGGAATTTTTTGACGCCGCGCAAGAACTGAGCCTCCATCCGGAAACCATTGCCGTGCGGGCAGACTACATGCAACACGCCATCGATCTCATCAACGTGTTTCAACAACAAGGCTTACAGTTGCTGGATCTGCGCACCAACATCATTGGCGATCCCGTCACGCCCAGCACCGTAGCCAGCAGCCAACTGGCCATCCTGGTGGAAGATGTGAACAACCTGCTGAGCAACATTGCCGACCTGAACAAGAATATCGTCATCATCAAGGCCACCGGCGCCCAACCCAACGACCTGCTGGATCAGCGTGACCGCTTGCTGGATCAATTGTCCGAGCTGGTCGATATTCAGGTCACCAATTTCGATAACGGCCAGGTTGACATCCGCATTGCCAACCAGTTGATGGTGAAGGGAACGACACAGGTTGATTCGCTGGAGGTGATTGCCAACCCCGGTCCCGCACCCACACCGGATGACATGCCCACCTTGCTGCGCACCGCCACCGGTCTGGTGGTATTGAACGATGGTGCTGGCGCCGAAGTCTCCAGTGGCCGCATCAAGGGCATCATCGATATGGGCGGCAACAGCACCACGCTCAGCTCCATTCGCAATGTGATGGGCAAACTCGACACACTGCTAAACACGATTGTCACCCAGGTCAACACCTTGCAACTGGCGGGTCGGGATTTGAACGGCAACCTGGGCACCGGCGCAATTTTCAACGTCAACGCGGCGCTCAACCCCGGTCAGCCCTTGGGACTCTATCACTGGGAAGTCAATGCCGCCATCGTCACCGATCCGAGACTGGTATCGGCGGCATCCGACGACGCCACGGCGCCCGCCAACTTTGCGGGCGTGGGCGACGGACGCAACGCGTTGGCGATGGCCCGCTTGCGCGATCAAACGTTTGGCGCGCTCGGGACGACCATGGTCGATTACTTCAACAGCACCGTTTCCAAAGTGGGCATCGACACCCGCAGCTACGAAAACAGCAGCGCCTCTCAAAACAACCTGCTCAACTCCATCGAAATGCGCCGCCAATCCGTATCAGGCGTCAACGTGGATGAGGAAATGATCGACATGCTGCGCTTTCAAAGAGCGTTTGAAGCCACATCCAAAATGATTGCCACCCTGGATGAGATCATGAAAACCATTCTAAACCTTGTGTAAATATCAGACTCCGAATAGGCCCTGAGAGGATTTTCAGATGACATTAAACCGCATTACATCCGGCCTTTTAAGTAACCAATCGGTCAACTACCTCAACAACAACCTGTCTATCCTGGCCAAAATCCAGCAAAAACTTTCGTCGGGCAAAAACATAAACCAGGCATCCGACGACCCGATTGGCCTCACCCGCATCATCGATCTCTCCAATACGTTACGCACCGATGAGCGTTATTCACGCAATATTCAGAACGCGCTGTCCGAAGTGAGCGCAACCGATAAGGTGCTTGGCAACATGGTGGATCTGATTCACCGGGCGCAGGAATTGACGGTGCAGGCCGCCAACTTCACCAACAACCAGGATGGCCGCAACGCCATCGCGCTTGAAGTCGATCAGATCATCAACCAGCTGGTTCAACTCGGCAACACGGATATCGGCGGCAAATACATCTTTGGCGGCATGCGCACCAACTCCCCGCCATTTGTCCGAACCAACGACGACATCACCTACAGCGGTACGCCACCCGCGCAAAACTGGCAGCGAAACGTTGAAATTTCTCGCGGCATACAAATCACCATGAACGTCAATGGTCTCGATCTGCTGGGTCAGGTCACCGTCACCACGGCCGGTCCTCCCCTGCCACCCACCTTCGCGGCGGGTTCGCAAGGTTTGTTCAGGACACTGATTGAACTGAAGCAGGATTTGCAGGCAGGCGGCGAAACAAACCAACTGGATGAAATCAATAATCGCCTGGATGAATTGACCACGGATTTGAACACGGTTTTAGGCAGGCAAGCCGTTATCGG
>CAZXUP010000007.1:0-17192 GCA_964643815.1 uncultured Vampirovibrionales bacterium | reverse complement strand
CATCAATGCGCGTCTGGAATTAACCCAAGGCCGCATTGATGAACGGAAAGCCGTTTTTACCACGCAATATGCCAGCATTCAGGATATCGACATGCCGGGCACCATCGCCAACCTCAACTATCAGCAAAACATCATGCAAGCGTCTCTGGGCGTAACTGCCCGCGTGATGCAAACATCGCTGCTGGATTATCTGAGATAACGGGCTCTGCGATATAAAAACTTAAACCACGTACTGGCGACCAGATTCGGGTACAATAAGGGGACACTTATTAGAATCGGATATGGTGAGCCTCCCCATGTTGAATGCTAACACTGCTAAAGTTGCCTGCAAGACTGTTTTTACGCTTGCCCTCGTTTTCGGCCTGAGCGCCACTGCCCCGGCTCCCTTGTCGGCACAAGCCGCCAGAACCGAGCCAGCCGCCGCCATGCATCTAGAGGCGCCTAAGGGAAGTGCGCAGGATGTCAGCACCGTGCAAACCATGTTGCGCAACCTGCTGGAAGCTTCCAACCGGCATGACATCGATGGCGTGCTCAAGCATTATTCTCCCGGTTTTACCAGCGGCGACAGCCTGAACCTGAAAGACATCCGGGGTTTGATCCAAGATACCTGGCAGATGTTTCCCGATATCAAATACAGCAGTCAGATTCTGGAAATCCGCATTAATGGCAACTGGGCTACTGTGGAAAGCATCGATACCGCCACCGCTTCGGCCAAAGTCGATCCGGTCGTCAGCGACAAGCCCGGCGCCATGCGCAGCCGCTCGCGCGGTTTGCTGTATCTGCACAAAATCGGCAAAAGCTGGGAAATTTTGAGCGACTATACGTTGCATGAAAAAGCGACCATTACCTATGGCCCGTTTGACACCGTTGAGATTGATGTTGAAACGCCCGAACAAGTCTTCTCCGGCGAGCCTTACACCGCCAAAGTCACTGTTGGCGTTCCGGGCGGTAACATTGCCTTTGCAACGCTCTCTCAAGAACCGTTGACCTACCCGCAGCATACCGGCAAAGATAAATTCCGGACACTCTCAACAGATAAAACCGATCTGGAGCGTATTTTTAAAGCCAACGCCACCAACAACAACGAAGTGGTAACCGCCACCGTCGGTTTTACGGAAATCGGCCAGGACGCACAGGAACGTCCGACCATCAACCTTAAAGGCATCATGACGGTCGTCAAACGCGTGAATGTCATCTCCAAGAGCACCTATCAGGAACTCAATCCAGCCCTGCAAGTGACACGCACCACCGCCGACGGCAAGATCAAGGTAGAACCGCTGAGCAATATCAGCCCCGGCGATGACGACGAACTGCCAGAGTCCGGCGCACCGGATATTGAGCCTGCTCCTGGCGATTAAGCCATGAAAAACACGTCTCGCTGGAGTTTACTGGGGTTGATGCTGGGTTTTGCCATGCTGGACCAACTCAGCAAATGGCTGGCCAAAAGTTTTCTGACCCCGCACCAGCCACTGGTTCTGATCCCGGATGTGTTTCAGTTGACGCTGACCTACAACACCGGCGCCGCCTTCAGCATGTTGCGGCATCAGCCCTATCTGCTAACATTGATTACTTCCGGGATTTTTCTGTTGCTACTGCTTTATGGTCTGACCCGGCAATACCCTTTACGAGGCGAGCTCCCGGCCATGGCCCTGATTTTGGGCGGCGCGCTGGGAAACCTAGCGGATCGTTTCATCCAGGGACGCGTGACCGATTATCTGGATGTCATCGCGATTCATTACCCTATTTTCAATCTGGCCGACACCTTTATTTTTTGCGGCGTGGTTCTGCTGATTTGCATCCACTTACGCCCTCAGCCCGCCATCGGTTCGGAAACCTCCAAGTCTTCCGTCCCATGACGGTGCATCACGTGCTCATCAACGAAGAACAACAGGGTGAGCGCCTGGACAAGTTGCTTGCCGCCGAACTGGAGGACTTCAGCCTTTCGCGCGAACGGATTCAAGGCCTAATCAAAGAAGGCCTGGTACACGTCAACCATACCGTTCAAACCAAACCCGCCTTGCGCCTGAAGGATGGAGACGCGGTGGCCGTCAGCATCCCGGAAGCCCAACCGATTGCGCTGACGCCGGAAGCCATTGCGCTGGACGTGGTGTACGAAGACGCATCACTCCTGGTCGTCAACAAACCCGTCGGCATGCTGACCCACCCCACCGGACGCGAGCGCACCGGAACCTTGGTGAATGCCCTGCTGGCCCACTGCGGCGATAGCCTCTCCGGTATCAACGGGCAGATCCGCCCAGGCATTGTGCATCGACTGGATCGCGATACCTCGGGCCTGTTGATGGTCGCCAAAACCGATGCCGCCCACTGGGCGTTATCCGCCCAGCTTCAGGATAAATCCGCCCGGCGGGATTACCGCGCCATCGCACAGGGCAAATTTGAACAAAACAAGGGCACGGTGGACGCGCCCATCGCCCGAAACCCGAAAAACCGCGACAAAATGGCGGTGATGCCCGACGGGCGAACGGCGGTCACCCACTGGCAAGTGGCGGAGCGCCTGGACGACAAATTCGCCTTGCTGAACCTCAGCCTGGAAACAGGGCGGACCCACCAGATTCGGGTCCATCTCAGCCATATCGGGCACCCGATTGTCGGAGATCCGCTGTATGGCAGCGGCATTGAAAAGGTTTTGAAGCTGAAAACCCAGGGACAGCTATTGCAAGCCTACCGTCTCAGCTTCATCCACCCCGACAGCAACGCCCGCGTCACGTTTGAAATCCCGCAAGACTCTGAAGTAACACGCGTTTGGCACTGGCTTGTCGAACATGCGAATTGAAGCCCCATTGGCTTTGATCCACAATAGAAGAGCATTGGTTCTGTCATCACAAAGGAAACCGTATGCTCAAAGCCCAACGCATTTTACTCAACCTGTTATCACTCACGTTTCTGGTGTTGGCGGTCCTCCTGATTATCCAGAACTTGGCGATTGTAACGCCGGTCCAGTTTTTGACGTTTTCGGAACCCGCCTTACCACTGGGGGCCGTGCTGATTGCCAACAGCGTCCTGGTTGCCGCCGCTTTCGGACTGAAAGCCTGCCAGTTACTGCTGGTGGCCGGGCAACAGAAAAACCGCTCCAATCGGGAACTGGAGCGCAAGGATGTTTCTCGCGAGGAGGCGGAAGCCAAGGCCAAAGTGCTGGAAAATAAAATCCAGACGCTGGAAAAAGCGCTGAGTGAAGCACTAAAAAGTAAAACCACCTAGCAAAACGACCTGACGGAGAGAACGGCCATCCTATGTATGCCATTATTGAGCTAAACGGTGAAAACGGAGCTGGCAAAACAACGCTGGCAACGGCGCTCGGCGTAGAACTATCGCCGGCATCGGTTCTGTTTATTGATGCCTCCCTTGATCAGAAGCTGACCCAGACGCTTAGCCTGGCGCCACCCACCATCACGCTGGCCCGGCTGTTCAGCCAGACACCGGAAAACACGCGCCTCAACGAAGATCGCGAAGCCATCGACTGGGCCTTTAACGACCTGACGGTAACTGCGGGCGAAGACCAGGATGTGCTGACCGTGGGCGGATTGGAAACCGAACTTCCTCCCGCCGCACGCGATAAACTGCACTATGGTCTCACACGGCTGATTGAAGCGTATGATTACGTCATTATCGACGACCATCATCCCCTGATTCATCAGTTGCTGCCGGATGAAAACCTGCGGACACTGATTGTGCTCACCCCCACCCACATCAAGCACTGGCAGCCACCGGCAGAAACCGTGCGCACACCATCGCTGATTTTAAACCAGTACGATAACGAACCCCTGCCAGAGCACCTGGAAACTGTCTTGCGACAGGGTCAGGCCAAGCTCATCGGCAAGCTGCCCCGCTATGCGACACCCGAAGATTGCATCCGCCGCCTGCCGGACGATTTTCGCAACTGCCTGCTCCGGCTGAACATCCCACTCAATCTGCCCCACCCGTAAAGGCAACCGGCTCCTTCCTTCCGGTTTTAATCCGATATCATGATGTCCGTGTCCGTTTTATTTCTGCTTCTTTATTTCGCCGTCCTGCTCCTGACGGCCCGGCTTTTCTCGCGTAAAATCAAGAATTTGAGCGACTTCTTTCTGGCCGGGCGCTCGTTTGGCGCACTGCCGGTCGCCATCAGCTTTGCGGCCTCCTGGTTTGGGGCCGCCTCAACCATGGGATCGATCAACGCATTTCATGATCAGGGCCTCAGCGGCGCCTGGATGCTGGTCTTGCCCTCGGTGCTCTCGTTTGTGGTGATTACGGCGTTTATGGCCAAGCCGGTCGCCCG
The DNA here is from genome assembly GCA_964643815.1 of uncultured Vampirovibrionales bacterium. Lineage (GTDB taxonomy): Bacteria > Cyanobacteriota > Vampirovibrionia > Vampirovibrionales > Vampirovibrionaceae > CAZXUP01. The sequence goes on along the minus strand of CAZXUP010000007.1, from coordinate 12,916 downwards.
GCAGAATCACCTGTCTCAGCCGGAAGCCGTGGAAAGCCATTACGGACGCACCGGACGCGCGCTGCTAGCGCTGATTATCATCACGTCGGTCACCTGCCTGCTCGGCTCTCAAATGGTGGCTGCAGGCAAGGTGCTGGAAACCGTGTTTGGGTTGGATATCACACTGGCAACGGTTTTGAGTACGGCGGTGGTGGTTGCCTATACCATGTGGGGCGGCTATTTTACGGTGGTGGTCACCGATATTGCCCAAGTCGGGTTTATTGTCATCGGCTTTACACTGCTGCTCTTTTTCACAGCCACACAAACCCTGCCGGATGCGGCAGCCTGGACGCACTTCATTCAAAACCAGCCGCCGCATTTTTGGGACTGGACCTATCACTGGCGCGAAAATATCTTTCTGGTATTCACCTTTGTATTGGCATGGTGCATTGCGCCCGAAATGTGGCAGCGGATGTCTTCGACCCGAAGTCCGGACACGGCTTTTCGCGCCAGCCTGCAAGCCACCGGCATCATGCTGTTTTTGTTCTCGTTGATTATCGCCATCGGATTGCTCAGCACCCAGCTTGTCGGCAAAAGCGATGCCGTTTTGGTGGCGCTGGCGTTGAAAATGCCGCATGAAGCCATCAGCGCACTGGTGCTGCTGGGCTTTATCGCCGCCATCACCTCCACGATGGACTCATCCATGAATGTCGGCAGCCTGACCCTGACCCGCGATCTCTACCAGGGTTTTCTGCGCCCTCAAGCCAGCAACAAAGAGTTAATCTGGGTCAGCCGCCTGGCAACCGTTGTGATTTCCCTGCCTGCTATCGCCATCGCGCTAGCCTACCAAAACATCATCCAGATTTTATGGATCTCGGCCGATATTTACGCGTCCTGCATGTTTTTCCCGATTGTGGGCATGCTGTACATTAAAAATCCGGGACGCTGGAGCGGGGTGCTGGCCATGATTTTTGGCGGCATCAGCGTGTGCATTGGCGCATTGACGCAAAATCATCTGCTTCCCAACCTATTGCATTGGCCAAGCTGGCCCTATTCCACGCTGCTTAGTGTCGCGGCCAGTGGCATCGGCTTTGGGTTGGGCTACCTGCTCTCACGAACTGAACCAGCCAAAACAGAATCCGCATCCACGGATAAGCCGCTTCCCGAACCTGCTTGAATAAGCTTCAAACCGCCTCAGGCCAACCCTCTAAACTGGCTGCGCTTCTCCTCAATACCTTGAAGATAATGCTGCATTCCTCCCGTGGCACGGCTAGGCGGCAACGCTGCTGAGGAGGACAAATGAGATTTTTTTTGAACCGCTGCATTTTGTATTAAGCCACGTTGGCGCAACCAGCGCAGGATCAATTCGGTACTTAGCAAGGGCCGGACAAACGCATAACCAATAAAACTGCCTATTGTTCCTCCCACAAGCTGGTTAAACGACCTATGCTCAACACGTTTGGTTAGCAAGCCACTGAGCAGGGCCGAGCCAAAATATGTGATCAACCCAATCCCACCACTGATCACCTGACGGCAAACCTCTTGGATAACAAGGTTGCGCTTGTCATTTTCTGAAATAGGCTGACGCTTGACTTGTTTATGAACGATGATCGGCGTTACAACATTGGTAGCCAAATTGGCCAAGGGAGCAAACCAAAATAAGAATGTCTGCTGCTTCGGTGGTAAATGCGAATAGACGGTCATACTTGTTTCTTTCCTCCGCTGGCATTACCCAGATCAGGTTGACGGGTTTCACCGGCCATACGGTGCTCTCAGCCAGCTTTGCGCCAGCACCCCAAGTAACGGCATCAGCCTACTACAAACCCAGTGGTACTGACAACACGTTTTTAAAAACAATTATTCCCTCCCCAGAAACGCTCTCACTCAGGCATAGCACGTGTTTTGAATTTGGGCCTCTTTGGGGCTATGATAGGAGAGCATCGCAAAGGAGCCAACCGTTTGAATCCCCAACCCATCGCACCGCGCCTGGTGCGCGCTTGCAGACAGGAAAGCCTGGACCGTCCTCCCGTTTGGCTAATGCGCCAAGCCGGACGCTATATGCCCGAATACCGGGCCATCCGCGAAAAAGTCAGCTTTCTGCAACTCTGCCATACGCCGGATTTAGCCGTCGAGGTCAGCCTGCAGCCGTATCATGCCTTTGGCATGGATGGGGTCATCATGTTCTCCGATATTCTGATTCCGCCCGAAGCCATGGGGATGGAAGTGGTGTTTGGCGATGCCGGGCCGACGTTTCCGAATCCAATTCAAAACGCGGCGGATGTGGATCGCCTGATCATTCCCGATCCGGTTGAGAAAACCGGCTTTGTGATGCAGATTTTGCGCCAGTTGCGTGATGAGTTGCGCTCTGACCCGAATACGGCGCTGATTGGCTTTGCCGGGTCGCCCTGGACGTTGGCCACCTACATGATTGAAGGGGGCGGCAGCAAGCACTTTGCAAAAATCAAAGGTTTAATGTACGAAAACCCCGAATTGCTGCACCGCCTGTTGGGCAAACTGACCGAAACCATCACGCTGTATCTGAACGCCCAGATTGAAGCCGGCGCACAGGTCGTGCAACTCTTTGACACCTGGGGCGGCATTTTATCCGCGGAAGAATACCGCCGGTTTATTTTGCCGTATCACCAGCAAATCATCAGCAACCTGAAACGCGAGCAGGCGCCGGTTATTTTATATGTCAACAACAGCCGCGGGCTATTGCCGCTACTGGCCGAAGCCGCACCGGACGTCATCAGCGTCGATTCGCTAACCTCTCTTTCGCAAGCCCGCGAGATTGTCGGCCCGCGCTTTGCGCTGCAAGGCAATCTGGAACCCACCGCGCTGTTTTCCAAACCGGAGACATTGGCTCCGATGGTCAAAACATTGATTGCCGAGGGCGGCAACAAGGGTTATATTTTCAATTTGGGACACGGCATTTTACCGCCCACACCGGTTGAGAATGTGCGTTTGCTGGTTAACCTGGTAAAAGAAACTCAGCTTGCCGCAACACCCACACCCTAACGGGTTTTTGGAGAGGGCGCTCTTGCATGGACAGCTTCGATAAACATTCAAAAACTCTTTTCGATCATCCGGCATCTCAGGCGTTGCTGGAGAAATACAACACGGTGGGTCCGCGCTACACCAGCTATCCCACCGCCCCGGTGTGGCAGGAAACGTATGACCATCTTGTGCATGAGCAGGTAATCAAAACAACGAACCCGCCATCCGGCAATCCACATCCGTTGTCACTCTATGTGCATTTGCCGTTTTGCGAAAGCCGTTGCCTGTTTTGTGGCTGCAATGTCGTCATTACGCGCCAGCATGAGCAGGCGGAAAAATACCTCGGCTATCTGTTCAAAGAAATTGAAACGGTTGCCGAATGGATGGATCGCAGTCGCCCGGTTGTGCAGTTTCATTGGGGCGGCGGCACACCCACATATTTATCCGAAGAACAAATGGAACGCCTGTTTCGCTTCCAAACCGGCTTGTTTACGCTCAGCCCGGATGCCGAAGTGGCCATTGAAGTGGACCCGCGCGTCACAACCACCGCTCAAATTGATTTGTTGAAAACGCTGGGCTTTAACCGGATTAGCCTGGGCGTGCAAGATTTTAATCCAAAAGTGCAGGAAGCGATTCATCGGATTCAACCCTTGGACATGACCGCAAAAACGGTGGAGCACTGCCGCAATCTTGGGTTTGAAGGCATTAATTTTGATTTGATTTACGGCCTGCCCCATCAAACCGTCGCCAGTTTTGAGCAAACCGTGCGCGAGGTGATTGCCCTCAACCCGGATCGCATTGCGCTGTACAACTATGCGCATGTGCCCTGGCTTAGCCCGCATCAGGCGCAAATGCCCGAAGAGGCATTGCCGGAAACCGGCGTGAAGTTCCAGATTTTGCAAACCGCACTGACATTATTTACGGAAGCGGGTTATCTGTATATTGGCATGGATCACTTTGCCAAGCCGCATGATGAACTCAGTCGGGCGCTAGCCAACGGCAATCTGGCACGCAATTTTATGGGCTACACCGTGCAGCACGGCACACAGCCCAGCGACTTGTATGGCTTTGGCGTCAGCGCCATCAGCGGCTTGCAAATGCAATTCGCGCAGAACTTCCGAAAGTTATCGCAATACTACGAAGCGCTGGACGCCAATCACATCCCCACCATGCGCGGCTATCGGCTGAGCAACGAAGATAAACTCCGGCAAGAAATCATTCTGGCAATCCTGTGTCAAGGCAGCGTCGATTACGCAGATTTCGATCAGCGTTTCAACATTCAATTTACGCAGCATTTTGCAGATGCGCTAAAAGCTTTGGAAACCATGGCCATAGACAATCTCATCGAAGTATCGGAGAACAACTTTACCGTCACTCCGTTGGGACGGTTGTTTAACCGTAACATCGCGATGCCCTTTGATGCGTATCTCAAAAACATCAACCCCGATAAACCCACGTTTTCCAAAACGGTCTAAACCATTGAACACAGGGAGAGCATAATGCCCAGCGCCAAAACCGGCATCTTGTTGCTGAACATGGGTGGCCCGGACACACCGGACAACGTGCGGCATTTTCTGTTCAACCTGTTTTCGGATCCCGATATTATCCGGCTGCCATTCTCGGAAATTTTTCAGAAACCCCTGGCCTGGTACATTACCGCCACACGCGCCCATGAAGCCCGCAAAAACTATGAGCTGATGGGTGGGGCTTCGCCCATTTTACAGTGGAGCCAGGCCCAGGCAGACGCGGTGAAAGCTGAGCTGGAAACCCGTGGCTACGGCCCGATCAACGTGTATGTCGCCATGCGCTATTGGCATCCGTTGACCGCCGATGTGGTGGATCAAATCATTCGGGATGGTATTGAACAACTCGTGGTGATTCCGCTGTATCCGCACTTTTCGTACACCACCACCGGCAGCAGCATTAACGAACTCAAACGCTGTCTCGCCGCCCGGCAATCCAATATTCCGCTTTTGATTGTATCGCAGTATGCCAATCACCCCATCTATCAAAAAGCCGTGGCGGAAACCATTGAAGCTGGCTTGAATAATAGCACCTGGAGCTGCAAGCAGGAGGATGTGCATATTTTATTTAGCGCGCACAGCCTGCCCAAAAAACACATCAAACGCACACAGGATCCGTACCCGGATCAAATTTTTGCATCCGCTAAAAACATCATGCAAACCTATTTTCCTAACAACCCGTGGGACTTGGCCTACCAAAGCCAGGTTGGCGACATGCCCTGGCTGGGGCCGTATACCGACAGTGTGTTGCATTATTTTTCAGTCGAACAAAAAGAAAACATCTTGCTGGTGGCGGTGAGCTTTGTGTCGGATCACATCGAAACCCTGGTAGAGATCGACCAGCAATACATTCCATTGGCCCATCAGCTTGGTATCACACACTGCCATCGCGCCCCCGCACTCAACACCTCACCGACATTTATCCAGGCACTCACTGCGCTTGCCATGACCGAATTAGACAGCATCCCCACGGGTGGAGTCTTTCCCGATTTATTCAAAGAGCAACCCGCCCAATGACAAATACCGTTGTGGTTGGTGCCGGAATCAGCGGCCTCACGGCGGCTTACACCCTGCATCAAGCAGGCGTGAATGTGCAGATACTCGAAGCGTCTGATCGTTCGGGAGGCCTGATTCACTCGCAGACGGAAGCGGGATTTTTAACCGAAGCCGGACCCAACACGTTTCCGTCTACCGCCACCGAAATTTTGGCGCTTTGCGCACAACTCGGTTTGCAATCCAAAGCAGCCGATGCACAAGCCAAAAAGCGTTATCTCTACCTCAACAAAAAACTGACGGCATTGCCGACTCATCCGCTGCAAGCGCTCACCACACCGGTCTTATCACCAAGTGCAAAACTCAAAATACTGCAAGAGCCTTTTCAATCAAAGATACACGCAGCAGACATCTCCATTTCGGATTTTATTTCTCACCGCCTCGGCAACGAAGCCGCCGAGCGCTTGTTCGATCCGTTCATCAGCGGCATTTATGCGGGCGACATTAAAACGCTGAGCCTGCCTGCCGTTTTCCCCAAGTTATGGGAATGGGAACAAAAGCACGACAGCTTGCTGAAAGGTATCCAAACCGCCAAAAAAGCAAAACAATCCAAATCAAAAATGCAGTTGCTCAGTTTTGAAAACGGTCTGGAAAGCCTGACAAAAGCATTCGTCAGCGCATTACCCATCGGCTGCCTGAAGCTCAACACACGCGTTCAAAACATCCAAGCAAGCGATTCCGGATATCAGCTTCAACTGGACAACGGCGAAACACTGCACACACAACACATTATTCTGGCCGTGCCCGCATCGATTGCCGCATCGCTTTTGCAAGGCATTGCGCCTCAAAGCGCAGATGCTTTACAAGACATTCCCTATGCCGGGCTGGCGGTGGTGCATACCGGTTTTGAGCGAACGCACATTCCACACCCGTTGGATGGGTTCGGCTTTTTGATTCCACGGCGCGAAAACTTACCGCTACTGGGCAGCATCTGGGCCAGCAGCCTGTTTCCGGAACGCGCGCCCAACGATCACATTTTGCTCAGCAGCTATATTGGCGGCGTCCATCAACCGGAAATTGCCACCTGGGAATCCGAGCGCATCGAACACCTTGTGCTGGAAAATCTGGCGACCGTCTTCAAAATCAGCCAACCACTCAAACCGGCTTACAGCCGGATTTTAAAGTATCAACAAGCCATTCCCCAATACACGCTGGGCCACCGGGAGCGTATCCAGACGGCGTTAAGCGCCTTAGCCAGCCAGCCCGGCATTCAGCTTTGCGGTAATTACCTGCACGGCATCGGGTTGAATGAATGTGTCAAATCGGGGCTGCAAGCGGCACAAACTATCATCAATAACAGATCAAAGCTCTGATCTGAATTTCGCCAAACGGTCATTCCTGCGGAAGCAGGATTCCATTCAGTGATGACAAATTTGATCCAGACTTTTTTCTACATAAGCAATCTCATCACCCGATAGCTGATACATCTGGTAAACCCGATCATTCAGTGTTCTCCAGGCACTCTCACGTGCGCCTCCGGTTGTTGTTTTGAGTGTTTTTACGCAAGCAATCAATGCGGTACGATCCAGGTCATCCCATTGCAGGGGTGCCGGAAAAATTGACAGTACATCCTTGTCGATCTGCAAGCGATGCCCCTTCCGTTTGTGCTGATAAAACCAGAACCAACCCAAGAGTGAATTCATCAGTGCCACCACCACATCCGCATCGTCTGCTTTAGGGCGGAGAATATAAAACCCTTCACCCACATACGTTTCTTCCGTCACGACAGCCAACGAAGGCCGTTCTACCTGCCGGGGACATAAGACTTTCACACCGGCTTCAAACCATTTTCTTTGCCGCGCACGATGCAGACCGTACGGTGCAAAATCGGATGTCAAAACCGATGCAAAACGATCCATATGAGTACGGAGTTTTGCATACTGTTCCGGTTCGTTTTCAATTTTTTTTCGGCTATCAAAATCCGTATAAATCAGTTGATACTCCGGTAATGTTTTCGCAAAACCTGAAAACGGCTTAAATTTGGCTGGGCCATAAAACGGCTTCAACAAGGCTTTTTCAGACTCCGAGAATTGAAACCCTTGCACTTCGTTTTCCGTCAGCAGAAAAATACCGTCACTATCCGACAAATTGTTTTGCATGGTTTTCGATAACCGTTTCCGATCCGTTTTCTTCAATCGGCCTTGCGGCAACACAATCCCCTGCTGGATCTCCGCCTTGCCCAGCAACGGCGGATGTGTCGATAGCCGCGTCATCAAACCCACCACAAGCTCATTTTCAAAAACAAGCTTACCGCTTTTTGGCTCTAGAAAATAGCATGCCTCTTGCAGATTCGTTTCGTGCAAATCCTCGATTCGAACGGCGTGTCCAAGGCGTGTCCGACAAATATCCGTTTCATTCTTTTTTTCATTTTGCCAAATCAATAAACCACTGTGATGTCCCGGTGCATTTTTAAAAACCGGCGCCCCGTCAAACTGCCAGAGTTCCAGCACATTCCCCACATCCAGCATCTGCCTTCGCACAGGCTCCGTGCTGGCCCGTTGCGTCCAGTACGCCGGTAACACATAGGCCAACTGTCCCCCTGGTTTGAGGTGCGTCATCCCCCAAATCAGAAACGCATCACACAAATCCATCTTGGCCCGGTAATACGTTTGCACAGATGACAGGTCGCGAAAACGCGCCGCCTGCTTTCGCACCTCGGACACATACGGCGGATTGCCCAAGACAAAATCCCACGGTCCGTTCCACAAAGCTGTTTCAGTTTCGGCTCCAGATCCAGCCCCAGATCCAAGCAAGGTATCTCCGCGGTAGAAGCAATTTTTGCTGCCGTACTCGCCATGCGCCAGGTCTTGATCCCAACGACACGCGGCATGCCACACGCGGGCCTCGGTGATCACCACACTCAACGGGTCGATATCGACTCCGGCCAACTGCGCCCCAAACGCATGCCCAATCAGTGATTCAACCCCCATGTCCGGCAGAAGTTTCTGTGCGTTTTGATAGAACCCTGCAAACACTTCCAGAGCTTCCAAGAGGAACACCCCAGTTCCGCAGGCCGGATCAATCACGCGAAGCTGCTGCACCTGCCCCAGAATCGCTTGGGCCGTCATCATTTCTTTCTGTCTGACTGCCTGCTCAAACTCCAGCCAGAAACGCTCCAGGAGCCTTCCTAACGTGCGGGAAACCAGATATCTGGCAACAGGCCTGGGCGTGAAGAAAACGCCCGTCTGAGGTTCTCCCTGTTTTCGTTGCCGACGGCCCAGACGCTCTAAAATCTGCTCGTACTGTGGCACCCAACGTTCCGGATCAGAGCCCGCCACACGTTCAAAACCGGGCAACGCAGCCAATCTCAACGCAGATGGGAAGGCCGGCATGCCGGGCTTGCTGTTTTCAACGTCAGTTAACAAGCGCGTCCACGCCTGCTGAGAAAGGAGCGGAAGTTCTGGGCAGGTATTCGTTGCAATCGACATCTTCCCATCGTACCGAATCTTCGACGGGAAGAAAAGAGAAAAAGATGAGAACGAAGAGCGAATGTGTTCTCATCTGAAAGGAGAGGGCGAAATTAAAAATGAACCCAGCGCTATATCCCAGAGAGCAGATTCCTCATCCCAAGTGACGAAACGGACAACGCCACCAGGCAAGCAGCCGCACAGAGAGCGAAAAGGCGGCTGAGCCCTTTAGATTGGTGAGTTGTTTGTTTCCGTCTCATCATTTTTTCCTTCTACCTACTTTCTACTCCACTTCCGACTCATTTATCCCACTGTGCAACCAAAACTCTACTCAGAAGAAAGACCTTCTCAGACAGTCTCCAGATACAAAGCTTATAACGGATGTAAAAAACGAATTAATTAGCCAGCGGCGTGTACTGCCACGCGGGGGCAGCTTCTACCACATCGACGACAGGAGCGCCGATAAACAGGCTGTAAACTTCGTGCGAGACTTCATCAATAATGGCGTCAAAGCAAATTTCCGGCGCCTTCACGGATGCGACCGTGGAAATGAAGTACAATTCGCCATAAACCAAATCTTTGGGGTTCGGCACATAAATCATGTCTAAACGACTCCTCTACTAACCTCTAAAAATCTCTACCGGACAAAACCTCAGAACCAAGTCAAAATCGAAACAAACCTTCTCTACTAATTTCATAGTACATCATGTAATTATAAAAACAACCTATTAAACTGGCTTCCCCATCGCCCAAAAGCCGCTCAATATCCAAATCTGGCAGGATTTATATCCTTATGGAATCCAGCGCTTATCCAAAACACCCCAAAAGGGTCTTTGCGGTTAGATTTCTTAACTTTACACGTGTTCATAATCCTGCCTGAAACAACGCTTGATAGTCTTTTAAGCCGCCTCTCCTCTTCATTTCATAATTAAACCGCCTGAAAAGCCCACAATAAGAAACGCAGCCCCTCCGAGCTGCGTTTCGATTCTCACTCTTCTCACTTGCCTAGTGAATTGATCTTTTTTTAGTAACCGCCACCGGCGCCTCCGCCTGCAGCGCCACCGGCAGCCGCTACTGGTGCTGCTGCACCTGCGCCTGCCGCACCGGCACCACCTGCAGCACCAGCACCACCAGCAACTGCAGTAGTACCCGCACCACCGGCTGCTCCGGCAGTACCCGCGCCGCCGCCAAGCGCACCGGCAAATGGCGATGCGCCACCGGCGCCACCACCCAAGAGTTGCAGCAGCGACATCATGATGTTAAGCATCATGCCAACGACTGCACCCATGGGGTTTCCGGCTGCACCGGCCCCGCCGGCTGTTCCAGCGGCTGCCGTTGGAGCGGCTGCCGTTGTACCTGCTAAACCAGCAGTACCTGCGAGACCCGCAGCTCCTGCCGTTCCGGCCCCGCCGGCTACACCTGCTGGCGCTGCCGCCCCAGGTGCTCCTATGGGACTAATACTGGGCATCTATCTCTCTCCTTACTTATGTTGCGCTCTCAATAAAGGGAATTTCGACCAAACTCCAGGCGCAGCATAACGCGTTGCCTGACATTGCTCACTTATTAAAATAAAAACAATAACTACAGGTGGATTGCCTGTATCCGCTTGCTTGTAAACAAACCGATACAGCAGCAAACCACCTGTCATAGCCGTTTAAATTATTTGCCTATGTTTTAGTTTTTTTTGAACCGACTCTCTAGATCAGCGCGCTGAGAATAGAACCGTCATTTCTCAGGCTACCCGCAGCACTGGTGCTGCTGTTCTCTGGGCTAAAGATGCCGGTTGCACCTTCATTAGCAGCCTCTTCGGCCTGCTTGGCCATTTGCTTTGCCTGGTTCTCCAGCTTGGTTTTCAACGTATCCATCGTTTCCTGCGATTTAGTCAGCATGAGATCCAGATAACCAAACCGATTCATGATAGGCATCGTTCTCTCTCCTCTATTAGCCAGACAGCAAAGCCGCCTGGGGAATTTACTTTCTTGCTCGCCTATATACCTATATAAATTAAAACATTTTATATATAAAAATTGCTTAGAATGGCTGGGTTATTGATATACAAAAACACGGCCATCCAGGACAGCCGTGTTTTCGGGTTTAATAAAAATTTTGGCCTAACTAATTAATAGCCACCACCAGCGCCAGCAGCTCCGGCGCCCCCTGCGCCACCGGCCACTGCAACCGGAGCCCCTGCCACACCGGCAGCTCCAGCCGTGCCAGCTGCACCAGCACCGCCAATAGCACCTGTGTAGGGGTTTGCACCACCTGTTGCTCCGGCTTGACTGCCTCCCAACAGGGACACCATCATCATCATCATCTGCATCATCAGGGATAGCAGTTGCATGGGTGCCTGACTGTCTGCCGTTCCCGCCGCCCCACCGGGGGTGCTGCCAGGCAGGGCAGCATACGGAGACCCTGCAACACTACCTGCCGAACCGACACCTTGAGCCGCCGCAGGGGCTCCAAGGCCTGGCGCAGCAGCCAGATACGGATTATACACTGAACCAATTGCCATTGTACTTGCTCTCCTTCATTGCGATTGCGCGCTCTTACCAAAAATCATTGCCTCTGTCGTACAAACCACTCTATTGACCAGGCTGGAAAATAGAACGGATATACCCAGTAAAACCTCTCCAAAGAATATAAGCCTCTAGAAGAATAAAAACATTTAATGGAATACAATTGCCTAAAAATCGCACTTAAGGTGTGTTTTGTATCTAAAAAGGACACCAAACAGGAAGCCCTGAAGTTGGATCCACACAGCACAGGCAATTTAGCCGGTATCAATCATGCGTATATCAAAACGCAGCCAGTAAACTGACTGCGCTTTGTAGAATATTGGATTGGATAGGCGAGGCTAGTATCCGCCACCGTCTCCGCCAGCAGCACCGGCATTGCCTGCGTTGCCTGCATCTCCGGCTCCGCCGCCGCCACCTTTATCACCGCCGTCATCACCAGCATTGCCAGCGTTTCCGGCATTACCAGCGTTGCCTGCATTTCCGGCATTGCCTGCATTACCAGCGTTGCCCGCGTTTCCGGCATCACCAGCGCCACCGCCGCCGCCGCAACCGCCGCCGCCATCTCCGGCATCACCAGCGTTGCCTGCATTTCCGGCATTGCCTGCATTTCCGGCGTTACCCGCGTTGCCTGCATCACCGGCGTCTCCGGCGTTGCCCGCATTTCCAGCATTACCGGCATCGCCAGCATCTCCGGCGTTGCCTGCATTTCCAGCATTACCGGCATCGCCAGCATCTCCGGCGTTACCTGCATTGCCCGCGTTTCCGGCATTTCCTGCTGCAGCACCCGCAAACGGATTCGCAGCACCGCCCATCAGGCCTGACAGCATCTGGATTAGCTGCTGAATCAAGGCTTGAATTCCTGCCCCACCTGCTGGCGTGGCTGGAGCTAGAGCCGGAGCTATTGTCGGAGCCGCTGCGACGGCAGCGCCCGCATTTCCGGCATTTCCTGCGTTACCGGCGTTGCCTGCATTGCCCGCGTTTCCGGCATTTCCTGCGTTACCCGCATTACCCGCGTTTCCGGCGTTGCCTGCATTGCCCGCGTTACCCGCGTTCATTGCACCAATTGATGGCATCTTTCTCTCCTTACAATATTACGCTCTCTCTACATTTTTCCAATTGCCGTCCATGTCTAACTCGGCAGAATGAGCTCATTCTCTTAATAAGATAAAAACAATAGAATGCTTGGGATTGCTCTATTATTAAGTTTCTTGACCCCCTTAAAAGCCAATCGGGGAAAGGTTTTTATCGTCTTCAAAACCATGAACAAAACGCAGCCAGTAAAACTGACTGCGCTTTGTAGAATATTGGATTTCTACTGGCTTTTAGTAACCGCCTCCAGCACCACCGGCATTGCCTGCATTTCCGGCATTGCCTGCATTTCCGGCATTGCCTGCATTTCCGGCATTACCAGCGTTGCCTGCATTTCCGGCATTACCAGCGT
>CAZXUP010000006.1:8871-23256 GCA_964643815.1 uncultured Vampirovibrionales bacterium | reverse complement strand
CAGAGAGGCAATCTATCAGCCTGCTAAGTTCTTTAGGTAGAAGGCACAATGGATTCCCGCTTTCGCGGGAATGACAATATAAGCATAAACTGGTTCATGCCTGATACTTGCTGCAAAGGGATACTTGCCTTATATTTTTGCGCCTCTCGGGGCAACTCATTCAACCGGTGGATTCTCGCAGGCCTCCACACCTTTGATACAGACGGCGGTGCTATAATCGAAACCGTATATTTGACTGTATTTTGAGTGTTGAGGCGTGATAGAGACTAACAGATTTGCCAAGCCCCTTGCCCGGCTAGCCGTCGCCGTGTCAGCGTTGCTTGGCTTGTTTGCGACAATGCCCGCCATGGCCGCCACCGAAGTGGTGCCGATGGAGCGCTTGCATGTGCATGACGTGATTTTTCTCCCCACCGTGCGCTCGCAATTTGAAGCCAAGTTTACCAAACCCAAAACCTGGCAAGTAGCCGCTAACAGCCAAATTTACGTGGAGTTTCAACACTCGCACGAACTGTTGCCCCATCGCTCGTGGATGCAGATCATTCTCAACGATAAAGTGATCAAGCATATTCCGCTCACCAAGGAAAACGTCAGCGGCACCAAGCTGACGCTGCCCATGCCGGTGGCGCTGCTGAAGGATTTCAACACGCTGACCTTTCGAGTGGAACAACATTATGCGGACAAATGCGAAGACCCGCTTGATAAATCGCTCTGGACCCAGGTCCTGCCTGCTTCCAAGTTGATATTCAACTATACGCCGGTGGTGCCTAAAGTTGATTTAAGTTCGTACCCGTACCCCATCATCGACCCACTGACCTACAGCCCGGCGCAAGTGCATTACGTGGTTTCCAAACAGGCCAGCCCGCAAGAGTTGCAAGCCATGGCCTTCATCAACGCGCATCTCGCGCAAGAAGCGCAAGATCATGAATTGAAAACACGCGTGACCTTTGATAACGCAAGCGGCGCTGATAACGAGCATTTGGTGTATGTCGGCAAAGCCGGCAGCCTGCCGCCCGCATTGGCGCAAACCACACTGGGCGATTACGCGCTTTCCGGCGGACAGTGGATCAATCGCCGCACCGGGCAGGCATTGGGGGAGAGCCAAGGTGTCGTTCTGTTTTTCCAGGCGCCGGGTTCTAAAGAGCATACGATTTTAATTGTCAGCGGCAACAGCGATCAAGCCGTCACACGGGCCGCGCAATATCTCACCATTCGCCCCAAACTGGCGGAGCTACTGGGCGGCACCGCCGAGGTGCCGGATAGCTGGTCAGCCTCATGGGGACGCAGCAACAAGCCGCCGCGCTATGTCGAAACCCAAACGCGCACCTTCCGGGAACTGGGCTTTCCGATTCAGGAAGTGCAAAAGATCAACGCCCCGCCCATCACCTATCATGTGCCCATCGTGGGTGACTTCAGAAAAGAAGGCAGCCGCCTGTTTCTGGATTTGGTGTACAGCTACAGCCCCGATCTGAACCCCACGTTTTCCTCGTTGGAACTTCGAATGAACGATATTTCCATCGCCAACATCCCGCTCACCAACCCGCAAGGCGAGCAACTGAAGCGCGCCAGCATTCCCATTTCCAACGAACTGATCAAGACCCGAAACAATCTGGTTGCACAATTTCATTTGATGCCCGACAAACATGGTTGGTGCGTCGATAATTATATCGATAACGCGTGGGGCAAAATTCTGGACGATTCCCAGTTTCGCGTGGAAGGCGGCGTGGGCCCGCGCCTGCCCGATGTCGGCTTGCTGAACAACACGATGTATCCCTATTCAACCGATGACGCGCTCTCCAAATTACATATTGTGATTCCCAAAGACCCCAGCGCCGAACAACTGAACGCGATGCTGGGGTTTGTGACTCGTCTGGGACGTGTGACGCTAGCCGATACCGATCTGCGTTTTTCGCTGGGACAGGATGCCAACGCAGGCGATAAGCATCTGGCCGTGTTCCGGTTTGCATCCGATCCGTTGAAACTGCCCGGAAGCGCACGATTGATTTGGCAAGCGGGCGGCAATGCACTGATGAAATTATTTAACCTGCCCGAACCCAACAACAAGATTTCGATGCAAATGGCGGAACTGGGACGTGGCGCAAACATTGAACAATACTTGAATGGCAACCAGGTGATCAGCGTGTTTACCGCCAGCAACGCCAGCGGGTTTGCCGCTATCGGCAACCTGTTTGAAACGGATAAAACGTTTGAAAATTTGGCTTCCGGTTTTGTGCAGCAGTTATCGCAACTCAACCCCGATCTCAACGCCGTGGGCGAAACCAAATACCACCTGGAAAAAACCAAACAAGGCGGCAACTGGTGGAGCAACTTGGTGTACTGGCTGAAAAGCCTCCCCTGGTTTTCGATTATCGCCGGGATGGTTGCGCTCTTTGTATTTATGCTAATCCTGCCTTTGATACTCAGGCGGATTCTGAAAAAGTAGTCACACACAAGAAGGAATCTTCGGGATGAAACGGACATTCAAACGACAACTGAGTCAATGGGCAAGCATCGCCACTCTCTTCATGCTGGCGGCGGCCCCGTTCGCTGGCTTGATGTCCTCAGCCGAACCCGCCGCATCCTCCACGGCTTCCATTCCGCAAGCCACAGGCAATTCGTTGCGCATCAACATGAAGCATTTCAACGATCCCAACGGCTACCGGTTGAAGACCGTCCGCACCCAACGCGATTATCCCTTTACACGTCCCAAAGGTTGGAAAGTGCTGCCCTCGTCTAACATCCGGCTCAGTTTTCAGCATGGCGCCAACCTGCTGCCGGAGCGCTCCAGCTTGAACGTGTTGGTCAACAACCGCATTCTTAAATCCATCCAGCTCGGCAAAGACAACATCACACCCACCACCGTGAGTATCGCCGTGCCGCCGGAGTTGTTGAAAGACAAGAATATTTTGTCGTTTCAGGTCGATCAACACTATACCTACAAATGCGAAGATCCGTTCAGCGAAGAACTGTGGACCGAACTGTTGCCCGATACGGCCCTGACACTGAACTACGCGTGGGAGCCCGTCAAGCCCGACTTGCTGCAATATCCGTTTCCGCTGCTCGATCCGTTGAACAACTACACTCCCGCGGTGGTGGGCTATGTCGTTCCCAATGCCGCATCCGATCAAACACTGGAAGCCTTCGGCGTCGTCTCGGCGCATCTTGGGCAGCAAGCCGGATGGCGCGCATTCAAGCCATATGTGGCCGACAACAGCAACCTGAACGCATCAGACAACTTGATTTTGATTGGCACCCCCAAAGAGAACCCGGCGATTGCATCCTTGGCCGGTGGACTGGAGTTGCCGCTCTCGGGCGATCAGTTCAGTGATCGCAGCGGCGGTGTGTTGCCGGATGACACGGGTGTTTTGCAGATTATTCCCAACCCCAACAACACCACGCGCGCCATTTTAATCGTCAGCGGCAACGGCCCGGAAGGCGTCCGCAAGGCCGCACACGTGCTGGCGCAAGGCAACGTGAACAAAATTCTGGTTGGCCGTTCGGCCATCATCAAGGATTACCAGAAAGGCTCGGAGTATCCGTATCGCGCCTGGAATGGCTTTGTACTGCAATCCGGCGACAACTTTGCCGAACTGGATTTGCCCACGCAAACCACACGCGGCATTACCGGCCTGCCCTTGTTTTACCAACTCAAAATGATGCCGGACATTTTTCTGCCCGGTCGCCGTCATGCCCGACTGCACACCATTTACAGCTACGCATCGCAACTCGACGCGTCGCAATCGAAGCTGGAAGTGCTGCTGAACGGCAAAGCGATTAAGAGCGTGAAACTGGGCAACATCAACGGCGAGAGCCTCGCGGATCTCACGATTGATATCCCGACCGATGAAGTGCATACGTTTAACGATCTGGAATATCGTTTTCATCTGTACCCGGAAAAATATGACATGTGCCGTTTCGTCACCGACGTGCATATCTGGGGCACCGTGCACAATTCATCGTGGATTGAGTTTCCGGGCGAGATTAAAGCGCCGCTGCCGGATGTGGGCTTGATCAACGACGGCGGGTATCCGTTTACGGCGTATCAGGACATGTCGCAAACCACGTTTGTACTGCCGGATTCCGTCACCCGCACCGACTTGGAAGCGATGCTGCAATTTGCCACGCGTCTGGGGCGCGAATCCAAATCGCACAAGGGCATTGAACTGAGCGCATACCATGCAGCCAGCCTAAACGGTGACGCCAGGAAAAATAATCACCTGGTGGTGATTGGCCAGAAAGGCCAGAACAAATTGTTTAGCGAACTGCACGACAAAACCAGCCTGCTGACCGACGGCGCCACCAACACCGTGCAGGAAGATCAGCAACGCAAAATTGCGCAGCTCAACTACACGCCGGGTCAGGGCATTATCGAGCAGATACTGTCGCCCTGGAATGAAAACCGTGTGGTAATGCTGCTAACGGGTGAGAACGACACCGCCCTGGTGCGCGATTCTCAGTTGTTTGCCAACGATGCATGGTTTGCCGCGATTCAACCCGGCAACCTCACCGTGGTGAATGACGAAGGCCCCAAGAGTTTGATTTTGATGAAAAAAGGCGAAGCCCGATTCTTCTATCCGCACGAGATGAAAGGCGGATTTCAGTTGCCCACCTGGGGCTGGATTGCGCTGGGCTTCTTCAGCCTCGTCGGCCTGTTCTCCGTCCTGCGATTCTTCTTTGGAAGATAAGCTTTACGGAAGCCGGAACGCGGCTGATTCCAGAATTTCTTTGCACGATTCGTGTATCAGACGATTCGTCACGGGTTGCTTTGATGGATCTTTCGCCTGCTGTTTTACAGCCTCTGTCAGTATATAGCGGCAAGCACTCACGATATTGCCCAATTTTCGCTCTTTGGTCAGATCAAGCAACCGGTCGTTCTGATCTCGAAACGCATGTGTCTGCCGCTCAATCCGACCATTCTGACTGGCTAGCAGGTTACCCATGTCCTTCATGTGTTTTTCTAATCGCTCACCCCGCTTGAGATCGTCTTTTGTATGCAATTGCAATTGATACTGAATATCTTTGAGCCTCTGGGCCTGTTCGCGCTCTTCGTTACAAGCTCTCCAACCCAGTAACGTCGCCAAGCTCCAACCCAACACCGCCATTTTACTCACGCGCCATTTTGGTTTGCTTTGCGTAGGAGGAACAAATTCCTTCGGCGTCATCGCACCAAAGCGCAGCCCGGCGGGACTGGATGCTCTGGGATGATCAAAACGAAGAGGTGTCAACATATTACAAATCATCTTCCGATAAACAGGTCAGGCTGTCAGCCTATTTGTTCGCTTTAACACCCTGAGACGGGGCGGGTGATCCATCCTGAAGCGCCTTAATCCGAAATTCCAATGCCTTATCCTTCTCGTTGACTTGCTGTTGAAGTTTCTCGACGGCGTCCAGCTCGTTTTCAAGCGCCTCGGTCGTCTTCAGCAGTGCCTGGGTTTCTTGTTCAAGGCCTTGCCGTTCCGCTTTCAGTTTAAGAACGCCATTGACAAGACAAGAGCCTAGCGGCAACAACAGCAGCAAAAGCGCAACCGTCCCCAAATTATGCTTGCTTGCGGCACCCGCTTTTTTTGCCCTGTTTTGAACCAACACCGGATTGCGCGGCCCAGCGCCAAACTGAAGCGGGCGAGGGGCAGGCTTTACGGCAGAAAACGGATAGACTGGTGCGGGCATGGCAATCTCCTCATCACATCAAACACGATGCCTTTATAAACCCCTTGAAACAATCAAATTGCTTTATTTGCCCCGAAAGTTGTACCATTTCCATAGTATCGTCAAGGGGGTCGATTGCGCCCCAACTGAATTGGATCCCCATGAGCGAAGCAGCCTCCACCCCTCAACTGAACCGCGTCAAAACAGAAAAGCCAGTCGCCAAAGTGGTGATGTCCGGCATGCGGCCCACCGGAAAATTGCACCTGGGCCACTACATGGGCGTACTCAAAAACTGGGTGAAGCTGCAAAATGAGTACCCGTGCTTTTTCTCGATTGCCGACTGGCACGCCCTGACCACCAAGTACGACGACACGGCCAGCCTCCGCGATAATATCCTGCAAATGGCCGTCGATTGGCTGGCTGCCGGAATCGACCCGCAGAAGGCAACGCTGTTTGTGCAATCTTCCATCCCGGAGATTGCCGAATTGCACTTGCTGATGAGCATGCTGGTTCCGGCCAAGTGGGTCCAGACCGACCCAACCCTCAAAGACATGGTGGCCATGCTGCACGAAGACCTGTCTTACGGCTTGCTGGGCTACCCGGTGCTGCAAACCGTGGATATTTTAAGCGTGAAGGGCAATTTGGTGCCGGTGGGCAAAGACCAGTTGGCGCATCTGGAGATTTCCCGCGATATTGCCCGCCGCTTCAATCACGTCTATCAAACCGACCTGTTCGCCGAACCTCGCCCATTGCTGACTGAAACCCCCATGCTGATTGGCCTGGATGGCCGCAAGATGGGCAAATCGTTCAACAACGCCATCTTCTTATCAGATTCGGCGGATGAAAGCTGGAACAAGATTAAAACGGCCATCACCGACCCGGCGCGCGTCAAGCGAACCGACCCTGGCGCGCCAGAGAACTGCGAAGTGGTGTACAAATACTATGAAGCCTTTACCCCGCAAGACATGCAAACCCAGGCAGCAGACGAGTGCCGGGCAGCGCTGCGCGGTTGTATGGATTGCAAAAAGCTGCTGGCCGAGGTGATTAACGCGGAACTGGCGCCCTTGCGCGAGCACGGGGTGATGTATGGCAACGATCTGGCCCAGGTGGAGCGGCTGTTGAAAGAGGGCGGCGAAAAGGCCCGCGCCGAAGCGGCGGATACACTGCGCCAAGTAAAAGAGTTGATGAAACTCTTTTAATGACTTTTGAAGAAAAGAAAACAGCGTTGTCAGGGACAAGCGCTGTCAAAGGGGGACAATAAGGGTCTACTTGTCCATTGTTTGGACAAATCTGTATAACTGCTCTTTCGGGAACGTCCTCGTGAGAAGCCGCGTTTTAGATAAACGTACCCATACCAAACGGGTTTGGCTGCACGAAACCACCCATCCCAAATCCGCCGTTGAAGGCCATTGGGTTGAAAGGCTGGTTGTTGAACGAGAAGTTGCCGAACGGAGAACAACGCGGACGGTGGCGAAAAAATGTTGAACGGCACGGTCGGGAACCCCGTAAAGCCCTGTCCACCAAAGATAGGCGGGATACCGCTGTTGAAACCACCAAAGTTAATCGGCACCATCTGGAACGAGGAGCCAAACAACAAGGGGTTGATCAGCGAGGAGCTAGCAGCCGGCCCGGCCAAAAACCGGGGGTCTAGTCCGAAAAAGGATGAAATCGGTGGTGTAACTGACATTTCCTATATCTCCTTAATTGATACGTTTTTCAATCTCCGCTTCATCTTGTTATGCAAGTAGCTCCATCAAATCGCCCAACGACATGGACTTCAAATCCGTGAGACTGAACTGCTTATCGTCTTCGTTTTTCGATTTATTCGAGGAAGACGCCTTTTTTTCAGAATCTGACTTGGAGTCTGACCTGGATGAGTTGTTGGTCCTAGTTCCAGCAGAAGATTCACCCTTATTGCCTGTGGTTCCAGTTCTCCCGGACGTTCCGGAAGTACCCCCGTTGGCAGTTGTTCCGCCGCCACCGTTAACAAGTCTTTCCAGCTCAAGGACACCCTCGACACCGGCTGCGCCACGGCTACCGCCGCCAAAGAAATCAAATGCGGCTGGCAAGCCCATAAAACCGGTTCCACCAAAGATAGGCGGCACACCGGTATAGAAGCCGAGTCGTTTGAAGTCGACGCCCACCTGCTGGTTGGATGCGCCAAACAGGATATCGTTAAACAAGGCCGTACCACCGGCCGGTGCTCTTAAAAATCTTGAATCCAATCCAAAGAAGTTATCGATCGGGGGAGTCGCCTGCTGGCCTCCTCCTGCGCCCAACGCACCTCCAGTGGAGAAACCTATCAAGTTAGCAATTGGAGCTAACGCGCCCATTCTGTACGTCTCCTTAGTTTCTCGCTCTCTCTAAATGAAATCAGCCGAAATGATTGATACCGATATATAAGCTCTCTTATGTTAATAAAATAAAAACAACCGCCGGGTGGCGATTGCTTCAATCGTAAAGATATATTTCAAAAATCCCGATCGCAACGATTGGGCCTAAAAAGCACCTTCCCGCTTCTTATAGAAGAGACGGAAAATCTCCTGCTGGCGGCCCTCAACGGCATACATTCCCAATGACTGCGTATGATACATATTAAACAAGCCCTGGGTCTCAAGAATCGCCTTGATATCCTGGCTGAAAATCACCTGGTTGTTTCCTGCAAAACCCACCAGTTTTCGTGTGTTCGCCACCCCTTCCGCCACCGGAAGCGCATTCTCCACCGCATGAACCGCCACTTGGTACGATGGCTGGGGGTCCATCGGTCTCAGCGTCGCATAATGACTCAAGATAGCCTGAGACGCATCCAAGGCGTACTTGAAAGCTCCTTCCAGCGTCTCAAACTGAAGCGCAATCCCACTGGGCGTACTATCCAGCACCTTCCCCTTGTATTTGCCGTATGTCGTTTCCAAATGCGTCCCACCCGCCGGGCAGGCCTGGAAATCGTAAACCACCTGAACCTGGATACGCCGGTTGGTACTGGCCTTTTTCTGCTGTTTTTGATGTTCGGCCTTCAGTTGATGCAAACGATGCTTCTGCTGCAGCGATTGCTTGGTGACATCCAGGCGCTGCTCGGCCGCTTTCAAGGTTTCGGACAGAAAGTTGAACACAAAAAAACTGACCGTTAACAGAACCGCCAAAACGCCTTGTGTTGTTGGAATCGGCTCTCCCTGAAACATCAAGGGCGGCGACTTGATGAAAATTTCCAGAATCGCGTTGATCGGGTCGAACACGGGGTTCAGGGCCTCAACAAACGAGGCTGTCCCAACCAGCCGGACCACTTTGGCCAACCAGTGCATAATCGCCACCGGCGACACAATGGCAAACAGCCCAGCCAACAAATCACAAACCGTATATAAAAATCGCAGCATCACTCACAGACCACTCACTGTGCCTATTGTACCCCAATTTCAGAGTAGCAGGCCGTGGAGCAAGGCAAAGAATCCTCCAGCCGATTGAGAGAGCTGCGGGCGTTTTACAAGCTCAAGCCAACGGCTCCAGCGGCTGGATCTGTTCTTTCGTCGCTTCGGCCAACATCTGCTAATCGCGCGGATAGACGTTCAGGATGTTATAGGCCGTATCCCTTTGGGCCGCATCGTATCCTGCGCGGTGAATCACCTTCAGCATCTCCTCAACGCTTTTGCGCGTGGGATTAATGCCGCATTGCGTCACCACGTTCTCTTCCAGCAGCAGGCCGCCCATATCGTTGGCGCCAAAACTCAGCGCCGTCTGACCGATTTTCAGGCCCTGCGTAATCCAGGACGCACCAATATTGGGGATATTATCCAACACAATCCGCGCCAAGGCGTTTACGCGCAGGTATTCGACCCCGGTGGCAGGCAAATTGGGCAGTTTCTCAAGCTTGGTGTTCTTTTTCTGGAAGGTCCAGGGGATAAAGCTCATAAAGCCGCCGGTTTTGTCCTGCAATTTGCGAATCTGAAACAGGTGATCGACGATGTGCCAGTCCTCTTCCATCATCCCGAACATCATCGTGGCCGATGTTTTCAGGCCCAAGCCATGCGCCACTTCCATCACTTCCAGCCAGTCATGCGTATTCACCTTTTTGTGGCTGACCTTCCGGCGAATGTCATCGTGCAGAATCTCCCCACCCGCGCCCGGAATGGAGGAAATGCCTGCCTCTATCAATTGCTTGATGACCCATTCCAGCGACTGGCCGGTGATTTCGGTCATGTAAGAAATTTCCGTGGGTGAGAACGAGTGAATGGTCAGATCAGGAAAATCGCGGCGCAGGTTGCGCACGATATCAAGGTAATACTCAAACGGCAGGTCGGGGTTAACGCCACCCTGCAACAGAAGCTGCGTGCCACCCGCGTCTACCAGTTCCTGGGTTTTCTCCTTGATTTGGAAGTATTCCAGCGTGTAAGCTTCGTTATCTTCTTTGTGCCGATAGAAGCCGCAAAACAGGCAATCCACGTTGCACACGTTCGTGTAGTTGACGTTTCGATCAATAACGAACGTTACCGGTGTGTTTTCCGGGTGAAATCGCCGCTTGACGGCTTCCGCCATCACACCCAGCTCAAACAGATCCGCTTCGCGGAACAGCCGCAGGGCTTCTTGCTCGTCAACACGTTCAACCGTGGGCAATAAAGCCGTTTGGCCGTTTATCCCGGCTGCCAGAGCCTCGGAACTTTGCGCAATTGGGGACATCTCTCTGTGTTAGTATCCTAGTTGGTATTTCAAGGGTTAGTATCTTAAAGCTTATTTTTTTACTACCATAGCAAAAACCTCCCGTTCCCCAAAGCCTCACCTTCACACTTCTTTGTCTGCTCTTTGTTTGAAACCCGACAGAAACAGAACTGGAATCCGCATTTCAATGTCAACCGACCTGAAAAAAGCTACTGCCTACCGAAAAGACGCGCACCAGGAAACCTACCTGTACAAGCCCGTGCCTCCCAAAGCGGATGCTGTGCGGATTGCCATGGTCTACCCCGCGCCGTACCAGATTGCGATGTCGTCTCTGGGCTACCTCGTGCTGTTTCAGCAGTTGGATACGAACCCGGACGCGGATGTACGCCGCATTTACGCGGACACGCTGGCTGAGCATAACCCGCGCGAGCTGGAGCTGATGGGTCTTTCGTTCGCCTTTGAGCTGGATATCGTCAAGATTTTAGACAACTTTGCGGCCTATGACATCCCGATGTTCGCCCGCGACCGGAAACGCGAGCATCCGCTGGTGTTTGCGGGCGGCCCGGTACCCATGAGCAACCCGGAACCCTTTGCCGAGTTTTTCGATTTCTTTTTGATTGGCGAAGGCGAGGAAATGCTGGAGCAGTTGATGCGCGTTTACCGCAAGTATCGCGATTTGACGGACCGCGAAGAGTTGATTCATCGTCTGGCCGCCGAAGTGCCCGGCCTGTACGCCCCTGGCATGTACGATGTTCATTATGAAGGACCGGATGGGCCGGTATCGGCGATTGTGCCACGCTATGACGACGTTCCGGCGCTGGTGGAAAAGCAACTCGTCAGCAACATGGACGACTTTGTCGCTTCCACGCCCATTATTTCGGACAAAGCGATTTTCTCAAACACGCTGCTGGTTGAAGTGATGCGCGGTTGCGCGCACCGCTGCCGGTTTTGCCTGGCCAGCTACAGCATGCTGCCCCCGATGGGATCGGGCCTGCCCGCAGCCCGTGGCGGCGCCATCGGCAAGATTATCGACAAGATTGAAGAAGGCGTGCAGTACACCGACAAAGTGGGCCTGCTGGGCGCGCTGATTTCCAATCATCCGCAGTTCCCGGAACTGTGCGAATACCTGGACGCCAAAATCGACAAGCACCCCGGCCTGACCATCTCATCCTCCTCGTTGCGTGTCGATACCATCACACCGCAGATTGCCAACACATTTCAAAAAGGCGGGCAAAAGCAGTTGACGTTGGCGATTGAAACCGGCTCGGACAGAATGCGCCGCCGCATCAACAAAAATCTCAAGCATGAGCAAATCCTCGAAGCCTCGGCCACGCTGGCCAAAGCCGGACTGGAAGGTGTGAAGTTTTACGGCATGGTGGGTCTGCCGGATGAAACCGATGAGGACGTTGAACAACTCGCCAGCCTGTTGAAAGAAGTGAAAAGGGAAAACCCCAAGCTGAAGATTCATCTCGGCTGCAGTTCGTTTGTGCCCAAGGCCGGGACACCCTTTCAGTGGCAGCCGAAAATCGACAACAAACTGGTCGATCACCGCTTCGGCATCTTGCGCAAAAATCTCTTGAAAGTGACGGATGTCCGGGCTTCCAGCGCCAAGTGGGATTATTTCCAGGCGTTTTTATCCCGTGGCGATCGCCGCCTATCCAAGCTGATTGTGCGCTTTTATGAGCTGGGTGGCAGCCTCGGCTCGGTCAATCGAGCCTACAAAGAATTGAAAGAAGAAGGCAAAATCGATTTCCCGGAACTGGATTGGTACGCCCTGCGCGAACGCCCGGAAAGCGAAATTTTACCTTGGGATATGCTGAATCTAGGCACTCCCAAAGCCATTTTGTGGAAAGAAGGCTTGCCGCCTCCGGGCTTTAATCAAGCCTGATTGCTTACGATTGCGTATCGATGAGCTGGTTAAAGCGATAATCCTGCATCGGGCGGCCATTACGCACAATCGTGTTGCGAGAAGCATCATCGGATGCCGTAAAAGTATTGCGGGACAGTTGTGAAATGCCGATGGGCCGATCCGCTTCCGCCTCTTCGGTCACCAAGTCGATAATGCTGTCTTTCAAGCGCGAAAACCAGCCCTTGGGCTTTTCCGGCAGGGGCAGGTAATTATTGAACCGGGAAGCCGCATTGCCCCCGTAAGCCACTTTCAGGCCCGGCACGGTCGGCTGGCTGTAGTTGTAGTACGTTTTATTGCCGATATGATTATCCATCCCTTTTCCACACCTCGCTGACTCGTTAAGACATTGTGATTGGATCGTAACTATTTTAGGAGAGTTTGCAAGCACAGCAAAGCAAAACCGCTTAAAATCATCTGTATGGATGAGTCTCATGAACACTGGATTCGCGAAGCGTTAACCGTTGCCAGCCAAGCCTTGCCGCTGGATGTGCCCGTAGGCGCCGTACTGGTGAAGGACGGCCAGATATTGGCCGCTGCCTGCAACCGCCGCGAAATGGACAACAACCCCGTTGGACACGCGGAAATGCTGGTGTTGCAACAAGCCGCCAAAAAGCTGGGGAATTGGCGCTTGAGCGGAACCACCCTGTATGTAACGCTGGAGCCTTGCCCCATGTGCGCTTCTGCGATTACCCAAGCCCGAGTAAGCCGTGTGGTGTTTGGCGCTTACGATCCGATTGCGGGCGCCTGCGGTTCGCGCCATGGCCTGCTGCTGGATACACCCGACCTGTCTGTTTTGGGTGGCGTATTAGAAGAGCCGTGCAGCCAGATACTTCGCGAGTTTTTTAAAGACGCTCGCAGGACTTAAAGCGCAAATCTCCACCTTACCGATGCGGGGCCGTTCCCTTCTTCGCTTAATCCCACCCGTAAAGCTCGCCTTGCTCGCTAACGGTTGGAGATTTTCCCGCGCCCTCCCTGTTTAAAAGATGCTGGAGAAGAAGCCTTTTTTCTCGGGTTGCGCATCGGGCTTCACGGCGCTGAGATCAACCATGCGAATGCCGTAGAGCATATCGCCTTTTTCAATCTTGTCCAGCACATCCATACCGCTGATGACTTTTCCGAAGATGGCATACTTGGCGTCCAGTGAGGCTTGCGGGGCCAGCGTGATGTAGAACTGGCTGGTGGCGCTGTTGATATCCGCACCGCGCGCCATGGCCACGACACCTTTCGCATTATGGCTCAGCTTGTTTTTCACTTCCAGCGGAACCGTTTCTTTCGAACCGCCCGCACCGGTGCCGGTCGGATCACCCGTCTGGATCACAAAACCCGGAATCACACGGTGGAACTTCATGTTGAACTTGTTGTAAAAACCGTTACTCACCAATTTGACAAAATTCTGCACGGTTTGCGGTGCATCGTCCGGATAAAATTCGATGGCGATATTGCCCTTTTCGGTTTCAATTACCGCCGCCTGACGATGAATATCGGGCGTTACCGCCACCTCTTGCTTGCGGGCCGGTTCCGTCACGGATGCGGTTTTTTCCTCGGATTTACCGAACCATTTCCGACTTTTTTCTTCCGCCTTAGGCTCTGCTTTTTTTGATTCTGCAGCAGGCGCTTTTTTCTCTTCAGCGCGAACCTGTTTTTTCTCCGCCGTCGATTTGCCGGTCTCGGCTTTTTCCTCAGAACCCGCCTTAAACAGATTCATCAGGTTCCAACCGCCTTTTTCGGAATCTTCCGTAGATTCTTCGGTGAAATTGGGTGTGGAAGATGCGGTTGTTTTGGGAGCCGCTTCAACGCGCGGCTTATTCTCCTGCCTGGCAACCGGGCTCTCGGAGCGACGCTGTTTCAGCTCGGCTTTTTCAGCCGCCAGTTGCGCTTCTTTTGCTTTTTCCTCAGCCCGGCGCGCCAGCTCAGCAGCTTTCAGCGCTTCTTTACGGGCCAGTTCCGCCTGTTCCTTGGCTTTTTTTACCGCTTCATCCGAAGGGCCAGCCACCAGCCAACCGGTCGGATTCCACCAGCTTTTGCTTTCAGCCTGAGCGGGCCCGGAGACGCCGTTGCTGATCATGATTGCCAGCGACAGGGCAATGGCTGTGGTTCGAAGCGAAAATGCACGTCTCATCAATGTACTAGGCCTCCACTGGGGTTAAAAAGACTACCAAACTGCTACAAACAGACTATCTTTCCAT